>NZ_JBVHLU010000020.1:0-144576 GCF_055558835.1 Embleya sp. NPDC025285 | reverse complement strand
GCCTTCACGTCGTCGACGGTGTCGAGCACCGTGCCCGTGCTCGCATCGACGAAGACGTGCAGCCTGCTGGGCGCGGTCGCGGTACGACCGATCAGGACGGTTTCCCAGGCGAGATTGCTCTGCCCGTCCTTGACCCGGACGACCAGGCGGTGCGATTCGACCTTGTCCACGGCAGCGAGTCTGGCCCTGGACGTGGTCTCGGCGGCGCCCGCGTCGATCGTGGGCGTGGTCTTGGCCGAGATGCGGGTGCTGGTGGCGGACTGGGTCGCGCGGACCCGGCCCTGGCCGTCGGCGAGCACGACGGCGTCGCCGCCGACCACCGGGATGCCCCGGTAGGTGCGCTCGTAGGCGACCGAGTAGAGGCCGTTGACCCAGGGGGTCACCGCTTGGCGTTCGTACTGCTCGTCGGGACCCTTGGCGAGGGTGTCCAAGCCACTGGTCGCGGCTCGGTCGGCGGCGGAGACCGCCAGCGCCTGCGAGCCGGGAGGGGAAGGCGGATCGGCCGAAGCCGACTGCGCGGTCGTGGAGACCGCCAATCCGGCGAGTACGGCCAGGACTGTCCCGGCCGTCACCGTTTTGCGATTCATCGAGGCTCCTCGAGTGGAAGGTAGACCTCGACCACGAATCCGACCTTCGCGATGCGTGTCCGCAAGGTGAGCGAACCGCCGACGCGCCTGGCCGCCGGGTTCGTGCCCGATCGGCACACGTTCACACGGTCTGCCCGTTCCGTTCAATGCGCGCTCGAAGGGCCGGCAAAATCTGTCAAACTCCGTTCCACACAAGTGAGTTGCGCGCATCGGAGAATGATTCCGGGAGTCGGTCGACGGGGCTGCCCGGCACCCGGTGCGGCGACCGGAGAGGCGCATCGGGTGCCGGGCAGCAGGCGCGAACGACTCACCCGGAGGTCGCGATCAGCTCACCGGAAGATCCAGGTAGGACGGATCCTCGTCGGAGGGGGAGACCGTGATGGTGGTGCCCGCGACGGGGGCCGCACCGTAGAACGGGTCGAACGTATCCAGCACGAGCAGTACCCGGTGGCCGGCCGGGACGTTGTAGCCGGTGGCCTGGAGGGCGATGTCCAGGACGACCAGCCGTTCCGCCTCGCCCTCGGGGCCGGTGAACGGCGCGTGCGTAATGATGTGGGCGTTGCCGTCGGCGTCGACGTCGAAGAGGTGTGCGATCACCGTCGGGGTCGGTCCCTCGATCGTGTAAGTCACCCGCAGTCGAGGCACGCCCCGCAGTTTCACCGCCACGGGTAGCGGTGCGGTGGCCCACACGCCCGCGTGGGACCGATCGATCTCGTTGGTCGGGTATACCTTGGGGAAGCCGGCCATCTCCGGGTAGCCGGAGAAGATGATCTTGTTTGCGACGGTGGCGGGGGTGTCCGCGCCGGACCGGAAGACGATGTCCGTGTCGCCGCCCGCCTTGTCGGTGAGCGTGCCGTCGCCGCCGTTCTGTGGGCCGGTCAGGTATAGCCGTTCGGTGCGCCCGGTGACCGTGCCCCACGTGGGCCGCTCTTCGATCGGGCCCTTCCACATGATCTGTGTGACGACCTCGCCCTCGGCATCGATGCCGTTGGCGATGCCCTTGAGGTGGTGGTCGAACCACCGGTGCGCGTCCTCCCAGATCCGGTTCGGCAGCCCGATGATGCCGGGCGATTCCGGTCCCGAGTGGTCGCCGATGGACAACAGGAGGCGCTTGGGGCCGGTCAGCGCGTTGAACATCTTCAACGTCTGATTGGTGGGGAACAGCGTCTCGTGCCACGCGTTCGCGAACAGGATCGGCACGCCGCGTTCGTTGAGCTTTCCGACGCGCTCGTGCGGGGAGCGCGGTACCGCCCAGTCCAGCGCCGGTTGTGGGTCCGGGTTGGTCAGTACGTCCCGGAACGCCTGCTGTGTCGTCTCGCTGAGCCGGGCGTCGGCGGCGGCACCCAGGAGCGTGGACACCGCGGCCAGGTGCCGGGTGCCGTTCTCGAAGAACGCCTCGCCCAGATCACCCCAGGTGCTCAGGGCCACCACCGCGCCCACCTTGGGCTCCTCGGCGGCGACCAGCTGGCTGATGCCCGATCCGTACGAGTCGCCGATGAAGCCGACGCCGGTCAACTCGCCCGTGACCAAGCCCTCCACGAAGGTGATCGCCGCCTGACCATCCTCGATGTCCTCGAGACCGGCCACCTCGACCTCACCCTGGGATTCGCCGAACCCGCGCGCGGTGTAGGCCAGTACGTGGTAGCCCTTGAGCGCGAAGCGGGTCGCCTGCACCGCGTAGACGACCCAGCCCAGGTTCACCCATGGCGAGGGCATCACGATCAACGGTCGGGGTCGGCCGTCCCGGTGCAGCCAGAGCGCGCCGTCCAGCTCGTCGCCTCCCGCGCCGGGCACCCGAACCTTGCTGAACTCGACCTGTGCCCGGGTCTCCTGGACCTCGGTCACGCGCGCGGGGGCCAGTCGGCCGGTGTTCCCGGTCTCCAGTGCTTCGACGACCTGCGTCAAGGTCGCCTCGTCCAGTTCGGGGTAGAGGCTGGTCGGCTGCGGTTCCTGAGAACTCACGTCGGTTCCTTCCCACTTCGTCGACTCGTGCGGACGAGGCCGACACCCCGCCATGATCGCAGTGGGTGTCGACTCGAAAACACAGTGTCATCGAATCCTGTTTCGTGACGGGAGAATGGGAGGAAAATCCGAAGTGGGAAACAACCGTTCCGGTGTGCCGACCCCTTCGCTACCCTCGCCCGATCTGGCGAATCGTCGAGCGGGGCTCCCCGCGGATCGGATGGCCCATGAAGAACGTTTCCCCAAACGACGAGTCCGGGCGCCCGACGGTGTCGATCTCGGCCGGCCGGGTGTGCGGCACCACCGCGGACGGCGTGCGTCGTTTCCTCGGCATCCCGTACGCCGCCGCGCCGGTGGGCCCGAGACGGTTCGACCGGCCGGCCCCGCATCCGGGGTGGGCGGACGAGCGCGACGCCGGTTCGATGGGGGCGACCGCGCCCCAGGCGCCGTACCGGGGCGGCCTGGGCGACCTGCTGCCGACGGTGGTGGTCGAGGGCGACGAATACCTGAACCTGAACATCTGGGCACCGGCCGACGCGGCCGGTCTGCCGGTGATGGTGTGGGTGCACGGCGGATCACTCGCGCACGGCGCCAACGCGCTGCCCGGGTACGACGGTTCCGCCTTCGCCCGGGACGGCGTGGTGTTCGTGGCGCCGAACTACCGGCTGGCCTCCGAGGGCTTCTCGGTGTTGGCGGGCGCGCCGCTCAATCTCGGACTGGCCGACGTGCTCGCCGCGCTGCGCTGGGTGCACGCCGAGATCGCGGCCTTCGGTGGCGATCCCGAACAGGTCACCGTGTTCGGCGAGTCCGCCGGATCGATCCTGCTGGGCGCCCTGGTCGCCCACCCGCAGGCCGCGTCGTTGTTCGGTCGGGCGATTCTGCAGAGCGGGATGCCCGGCGCGCTCCCGCCCGAGGGCGCCGGCCGGATCACCCGTCTGGTGGCCGAGCGGCTGGGTCGCGCGGCGACCCGGGAGGCGTTCGCGGACGTGCCCGCGGCCGAACTGGTCGCGGCCGAACAGGCCGTCACCGCCGGTGGCTCGCCGATGACCGGTGGCCCCGGATTCACCATGGCCGTCGACGCGGACCTGGTGCCGGTCGAGCCGATGGCGGCCCTGCAGGCCGGCGGTGGGTCGGACATCACACTGCTGCTCGGCTCGAATACCGAGGAATACCGGCTGTGGTTCGTGCCCACGGGGATGCTGGACCGGGTCGGCGCACTGCTGTTCGCGGGTGCGCGGCTCAAATTCCGGATCACACGCCGGATCCTGGCCGCGTATCGGGCCAATCGGCCGGGTGCCTCGCGCGGTGAACTGCTCGGCACGCTGGTCGGCGATCTGTTGCTGCGACTGCCGATCAACCGGGTCGCGGACGCCCGCCTGGATCACGGCGCGTCCACCTACGTCTACGAGTTCGGCTGGCGCAGCCCGGTCCTGGACCTGGGCGCGGCGCACGCGATGGAGCTGCCCTTCGTCTTCGACGGCCTCGCGACGCCCGACTGGCGCGCCCTCACCGGCGACGCGGCTCCGCAGCGGCTGGCCGACGACATGCACGCGGCGTGGGTGCGCTTCGCCAAGACCGGCGACCCGGGCTGGGAACCGTGGGACGCCCGGCGCCCGGTACGGGTGTTCGACCATCCCGAGACCCGCACGGTGTTCGCCCCGCGCGAGGACGAGCGAGCCGTCTGGCCCTGACCGGCGGGCCTGGCCGGGCCCGCTCCCGGGCCGGTCGGCGGGGTGTCGCGTCCGTCATCCCAGGGCGCGACGCACGGCCGCGTGCGGCAGCGCGAACGCCTTGTGCCCGGACGGCGCGTGCACCGTCTCGGCGGCCAACAGGGCGTCCAGCACCGCCTCCTCGACGGCGTCCATCGTCGCGGCGAAGACCGTGTCCAACAGCGCCGAGGGCAGCGGCTCGGCGGCGCGCACGGGCGCGGTGGAGAAGGCCACCGCGTAGTCGCCGCTGCCGTGCGCGAACGCGGCCCCGACCCGGGCCAGACCGAACACACCGCGCCCGGCGATCCGGGTCAACTCGCGCGTGGAACAGGGCAGATCGGTGGCGACCACGACCACGCACGAGCCCTGCCCGCCGGCCGGTCCGGCGGTCGGCAGACCCAGCGTGGCCGGGCGCAACACCTGGCCACCCAGCCGTAGTTCGCCGGACATGTTGGCCTGCACCAGCACGCCCACGGTCGCCTCGCCGGTGTCCGTGGGCACCCGGCGCGACGCGGTGCCGATGCCGGCCTTGTAGCCCAGCGCGCACGCGCCGGTGCCGCCGCCCACACTGCCCTGCGGCACCGGCCCGGTCGAGGCCGTGTCCAGCGCCGCGTACACGTGCGCCGCGGTCACCCGGCGTGGGCGGTTCCGGGACAGCCACGTGTCGTCGATCTCGCCGACCACCGGCAGCACGGAGGTGAGCGGCGGATCGGCCCGCTCCCGCAGCCAGGTCGACAGGGCGTTCGCGACGGGGAAGGTGGACAGCTTGGAAGTGAGCAGCAACGGGGTCTCCAATTCGCCCGGTTCCACCGAGCGGCCCGCGCCGACGAACCTCCCGTGGCCGTTGCCGACGAACTGCCCGGCCGGCAATGGGCCGTGACTGCCCAGCGCGTCGGGCACGATCGCGGTCACTCCCGAGTACAACCCCTCCCGGGGGTCACGCAGCGTGGTGTGCCCCACCCGCACGCCCGGGACGTCGGTGAGCGCGTTCCACATCCCGGGAGCCAGCAGGCCCGGCGCGTGGCCGAAGTCGCGGATGCGCGGGCGCGGCTTCGAAGGGCCCGTCGCGAGCTCGGTCATGGTGGCTCCGGATGTCGTTTCCGCCGGCATTCGCATGCCGTCACTCTCCGCTTTGCCCGTCGTGGGCCGCACCGTCGTCGCGGACGAAAGTTCGGACCCGCCTCGGGTGGCCCACACCAACCCCGGGCAGCCCTCGCGCCTGGTCGGCGGCGGCCCGCGCGCTCTATAGGCTGACCACCCACAGACCACCCACTGGCGCCGGAGAGCGGCACCGACACGGTTGAGGGTGCACGGATGAGCGCGCGTTTCGAGGAACTCGACTGGCGGCCGACGCCGATGGGCGAGATCAGTCTGCGCCGCAGGCGGGATCCGGCCACGGGCGAGGACGTGTACGAGGTCAAACTCGGCGACGAGTTCCTGATGTCCAGCCTGTTCACGGCGGGCGAGATCGCGCTGACCCGACTGGGCCTGGCCGACCTGCCGGACGCCGAACTCGACGTCGTGGTGGGCGGGCTCGGGCTCGGGTACACCGCCCGGGCGGCGCTGGACGACCCGCGCGTGCGCAGCCTGATCGTGGTGGACGCGCTGGGCGAGGTGATCGACTGGCACCGGCGCGGGCTGGTGCCGCTGGGCGCGGGGCTGGCCGGCGATCCGCGCTGTCGGCTGGTCCTCGGCGACTTCTTCGCGTTGGCCGGCGACCCTCGCGGGTGGGATGCGCAGGCGCCCGGCCGGCGCTTCCACGCCATCCTGCTGGACGTCGACCACTCGCCGCGGCACGTGTTGCACCCCAGCCACGCCGCGCTCTACCGGCCCGCCGGGCTGCGCGCGCTGGCCGATCGGCTGCATCCGGACGGCGTCTTCGCCCTGTGGTCGAACGACCCGCCGGACCACGAGTTCGGCGCGGTGCTCGCCGAGGTGTTCCCCGCCTCGGCCGCGCACGTGGTCGACTTCGACAACCCGCTCCAAGGCGGTACGGCGACCAACACCGTGTACGTGGCGCGCAAGGCGGGCGACCCCGCGTCCTGACCCGACGGGACGGCGAACCGGGTCGGGACGCGGGGTGCCGGGCGTGTCCTCGAACACCCCACCGGGTCCCTACCGGGGTGCGAGGACACGCGGGGTGCCGCGCCCGGCGACAGGGCACGAGCCGCCGGGCGCGGCACCGCTCAGGAGCGCAGGTGGTCGATGGCGACGCGGGCGGCCCGGCCGATCGCCGCGTCGGCCCGGGGCAGCCGGTAGCCCATCGACTCCGAACGCAGGAAGACGCCGACGGCGTAGCGCTTGCCGTCGGGGTATTCGACGACCCCGGCCTCGTTGCGCACACCCCACAGGGTGCCGGTCTTGCCGGACACCCGGATCTCGTCCTCGAAGCCGGAGGAGAGCCGGTGCGGCCAGATCTGCCGGCCCATGATCTCGCGCACCTCGGCGCAGGCCTCGGCGGGCCCGGCCTCGTCCCGCCAGATGGCGGCGAGCAGCTTGGTGATCTCGCGCGGGGTGGTCGAGGCGGTGCGCTCGGGGTCGCGCACGGTCACCATGCGCATGCGGTCCGGGGTGACCCGGGCGAGCTGCTCCTCGACGTCCTCGGCCGCCGGGTCGATGCCCAGGTCGGTCACCACGCTGGAGAGCAGTTCCTTGCAGCCGGTGACCGCGGTGGCGCGGCAGTCCAACTCGTCCAGCGTGGCTCGCACGTTCTCCCGGCCGACCAGGCCGAGCACGACGTCGGTGGCCGCGTTGTCGCTCATGGTCATCATCATGGCGGCGAGGTCGCGCGCGCTCATCTCCACGTCGTGCATGCAGCCGTCGGTGCCGATGCCGTCGCCTGCCTTGTCGGCGTCGGTGACCACGTGCCGCCCGGCCCGGTCCAGCCGGCCCGAGGCCGCCTGTCGCGCGTACTCCAAGGCGATCGGGATCTTGAAGACCGAGGCGAGCACGACCTTGTCGTCGGACCCGTAACAGACCTCGTCGTCGCCGTCGAGGTCGCGTACGTGCAGGAAGCCCTCGACCTCGGCCGCGTCGAAGACGGCGCGGATGCTCTTCGCCGGTTCGACCGGATCCTGGTCGGTGATCATGTTCGCTCCGTGAGGGTGGTCGGGTGGCCCCGAGGGGCTCGACGGGGTGTGTTCAGCGTTTGGCGGCGACGTTCGGCAGGTGGGTGGCGGCCGCGTGCGCGCCCACCGTGTACCAGAGGTTGATCAGGTCCATCACGACGTTGGGATCGGGTGCCGCGCATCGCACGGTCAACAGGTCCAGTCGTTCCGCGCCGGGCACGGCGGCGGCGAACTCGGCGGCCAGGGGGAGTTGGAAACCCACCTCCAGGACCAGTTCATCGGGCATCGGCAGGGCTTGCAGCCCGCTCGCGTTCCGGACCGCCAGCGCGGCCTTCTCCCGGATGAGGTCCCGAGCCAGGGAGGGGTGCATGGTGTCCGCCGCGGTCCATCCCTCGGCGGACTTGACCTGTGCGGTGACCACGCCGGGGAATACCTCCTCGGCCACCGAGCAGACGTGGTTGTCGCCGGTGACCAGTCCGATCGGCACCCCGTGCTGGGCGGCCAGCAGTGCGATCACCTCGGCCTCGGTGACGTGGCGGTCGCCCAGTTTCACCGAGGTGAAGTTGCCGGAGAAGGTGTGCGAGAGCACGCCGGGCTTGCCGGCCGCCGCGTGGTAGCCGACGAACAGCGCCACCGCGTGCTGCGGGCCCAGGCCGTGCGCCATGCACTGGGCCTTGGGGGTGCCCAGGATCATCCGGGCGCGGGGGTCCAGGTCCTCCGCGATCAGGTTGTCCATCGTGCCGTGGCTGTCGTTGATCAGTACGCGCTCGGCGCCCGCCGCGAACGCGCCTTCGATCGCCGCGTTCGCCTCACCCGTCATCAAGTGTTGCGCCCGGGGGTAGCCGCTGCCCCCGCGCCAGATCTGATCCAGGGTGGCGATGCCCGCCACACCTTCCATGTCGATCGAGATGTACACGTCCATCGGTCGCTCCCGTTCGTCGCGCTGCCCGTGAGCGACCCGACGCGCGCGTCGCCCGACGCCGGGCCGGGCGGTGTGCCGACCGTCGGCCGCCTCTGCCGAGGATTGCCGAGGCGGCCGGGGCTCGGCGTCGGTGATTCGGACAGGTTCGGCGGCGGTTCTTCGTCCACGAGGACGATTCGAGGTTTTCGGGGGCTGCCTACCGTGATCGTCCTCTGCGGCACTCGCCGCCGCCTTCCGAGGAGGTATCCCACGATGGGACGATCCGACGTGCCCGGGTCTGCTGCCCGGACACTGCCGACGCCCGAGTACCTAGCGACCCGACTCGGCGAACTGGCCAAGCGCGGCAACATTCCCGGGGCGAGTGTCGCGGTACGGATGGGCGACGAGACGGTCGTGGCCGCCACGGGCGTGCTCGACGTGGAGATCGGGTACCCGGCGACCCCGGACTCGATCTTCCAGATCGGGTCGATCACCAAGGTCTGGACGGCGACGCTGATCATGCAGCTCGTCGACGAGGGCGTGCTCGACCTCGACGCCCCCGTGCGCACCTACCTGCCGGAATTCAAGCTCGTCGACGAGGCCGCCGCACAGGTGGTGACGACGCGTCAACTGCTGTGCCACACCGCGGGTTTCGAGGGCGACCTGTTCGACGACCACGGTCCCGGGGACGACGCGGTGGCCAAGCTGGTCGCGGACCTGGCCGCGAAGGCCGGGCAACTGTTCGCACCCGGCGAGATGTTCTCGTACTGCAACAGCGGGTTCGTCGTGCTGGGTCGGATCATCGAGGTGCTCACCGGACAGACCTGGGAGGCGACGCTGCGTGAGCGCATAGCGGTGCCCCTGGGGCTGGGCCGGTTGGCCACCAGCGCGAACGAGGCGATCCTGCACCGGGTGGCGATCGGGCACGTGTCCGGGCCGGACGGGACCGCGGTGCGGGTGCCGGGGTGGGAGATGCCGCGCTCCAACGCGCCCGCCGGCTCGACGCTGACCACCACGGCGACCGACCTGCTCGCGTTCGCCGCCGCGCACATCGCCCGGGGACTGCTCCCGGACGGCACCCGCCTGCTGTCGGAGGCGTCCGCGCTCGCGATGCGCGAGCCGCAGGTCCAGGTGCCCGACATCGAGGCGGTCGGCGGCGCGTGGGGGTTGGGCTGGAACCTGTTCGACTGGGTCGGCGGCCCGATCATCGGTCACGACGGCGGCACCATGGGCCAGGCCGCGATCCTGCGGGTGGCCCCCGAGAGCGACGTCTCGATCGCGATCCTCACCAACGGCGGCGATCTGGCCGTGATGTACGACCTGGTCCGCGACGTGTTCGCGACGACCGCGGACGTGCGCGTACCGGAGCCCGTGGTACCGCCCGCCGAGCCCCCGGTGGTGGACCCGCGCTTCTTCGTCGGCCGCTACGCCTCGCAGGCGATGGCGTTGGACGTGGTCGAGTCCGAGGAGGGACTGGAACTGACCATGCGCACGCTCGGCGCCGCCGCCGAGATGCTCGGCGAACAGGTCAAGACCAGCAAGCTGGTGATCCGCGACGCCCGCACGCTGATCGAGGTCGAGGCGCAGGGTGGGCAGCACACGCAGTATGCCTTCCTCGGCGACGGCGACCGGGCCCGCTTCCTGCACATGACCCGCGCGGTTCCGCGCGTGACGGTCGGCGAGTCGGCCGCGGCGAACGGTGCCGTTGAGTGTTCCGCCGGCGGCGCGCGATGAGACGCGTCCCACGCGGGGCCGCAGCGGCCGTCGCGTTGGGTCTGTTCGCCGCCGGGTGCGGAGGGACCGCGAGCGATGGTGGTGCCGGCGACGGTGACACCGTCACGATCGCCATCGAAGGCGACCCCGGCAACATGAACCCGCTGACCGCGCTGACCTCGTCCGCGGTCACGATGAACCGCTACTCCTACGACTCGCTGATCCATGTCGCCAACGACGGGCGGATCGTCTCGGGCGTCGCCGAGAATTGGACCTCCGACGCGACCTCGGCGACCTTCACGCTCCGCCGCGACGTGATGTGCGACAGCGGCCGAGCACTGACCGCCTCCGA
Organism: Embleya sp. NPDC025285; assembly: GCF_055558835.1. Classification (NCBI taxonomy): domain Bacteria; kingdom Bacillati; phylum Actinomycetota; class Actinomycetes; order Kitasatosporales; family Streptomycetaceae; genus Embleya; species Embleya sp. NPDC025285. The sequence goes on along the minus strand of NZ_JBVHLU010000020.1, from coordinate 134,284 downwards.
CATCGCGGCCCAGTACGCCTACATCGCCGACCCGGCCAACAAGTCGCCTCTGTACGGCCTGATGGTGCCTCCCGGGACCGTCGCCACCGCCGACGACGCGGCCGGCACCCTGACGCTGAAGACCCCGGACCCGGCCCCGTTCCTGGTCCGCGGCACCGCGATGTTGCGACTGGTGTGCCCCACCGCCATGAAGTCCCCCGATGTCCTGAGCCACACGTCCGACGGGACCGGACCCTACCGACTGAGCCAGGTGGTCCCGGGCGACCACTTCACCTTCACCAAGCGCGCCGGCTACACCTGGGGGCCGAACGGCATCGGCAACACCGACCTGCCCGACCGAGTGGTCTTCAAGGTCCTCGCCAACGAATCCACCAGGGCGAACCTGGTGCTCGGCGGACAGATCGACATCGCGCCCATCGTCGGCGGCGACCGCGCCCGGCTGACCGCGGCCGGCGTCAAGTCCGCGGTCCAGCGCGACCCCTTGGGGATGCTGGTCTTCAACGAGGCCGCCAATCGGGTCACCGCCGATCCCCTGGTGCGTCGGGCGCTGATCGAGGCGCTCGACCTCAAGCAGATCGGTGCGGTGGCCACCGGCGGCAAGGGTCAACCCGCGACCCGCGTCGGTGTCACGGCGGCGCCGCCGTGCACCGAGGACGCGGTGACCGAGCACCTGCCACGGCACGACGTGGCTCGGGCCGCGGAGGCGCTGCGGTCGGCGGGGTGGAAGAAGTCCGGCGGGCGCTGGACCAAGGACGGCAAACAGCTGTCGATCTCCATGCCCTACCCCGGTGTGTTCGGCAACCAGCTCATCGCCGCCGTCGAGTTGGCGGTCAAGCAATGGAAGTCGTTCGGCGTCAAGGTCAACGCTCAGCCGACCACCGCCGCGACGAACGCCACGATCCTGATGGGCGGTCAGTGGGAAGTCGCGTGGGCACCGCTCTCGGTGACCACACCCGACCAGGCCCTCCCCTTCTTCATGGGAGCCACCCCACCGGACGGGCTCAACTTCGGTTCGCTGGACAACCCCGAATTCAAACGTCTCGTGGCTCTCGCAATGGCCAAGCCGGACACCTCGGGTTGCCCCGAGTGGACCGCGGCCGAATCCGAGTTGATCAAACGTCTCGATGTGGTGACCTTCATGGACTCGTTGACCCCCTATTTCGCTCGGGGCTACAGCTTCGAACTCGACGGTGGCGGTCCCATTCCGACCACCCTTCGCAAGGTCGGTGGCCGATGAGTACCGCAGCCGGTACCGCAACCACGGCCGGCCGGGTGATCGACTTCCGGCTCGGCCCCTGGACCTCCTTCCTCGTGCGCCGTACCGGGCGCCTGGTGGTCTCGCTCGCCGCACTGGTCACCGCCGCCTTCGCGATGATCCACTTCGTCCCCGGCGACCCGGTCCGCGGCGCCCTGGGACTCAACGCCACGCCCGAGGCGGTCGCCGCCCGCAAGGAGCAACTGGGCCTGGACGACTCGCTGATCTCCCAGTACAAGCACTTCGTCGGCGGACTCTTCCACGGCGACCTGGGCGAATCGATCACCGCCCGGGTCCCGGTGTCCCGGATGATCGGCGACCGACTCCCGGCGACCATGGAGATCGCGATCTACGCGTTCCTCCTGGTGATGCTGGTGGCCATCCCGCTGGGCATGGCCATGGCCGTGTGGACCCGCAACGGCCGGCGCCGGCGCGGCGAACTCGCCTTCGCCTCCTCGACCGGGGCGATCGTGGCCATCCCGGAATTCCTCCTCGCGGTCTGCCTGGCCTCGGTGTTCGGCGTCTCGCTGGGCTGGTTCCCGGTGGCGCTGCGCGAAGGCCCGGACTCCTACGTCCTGCCGGTACTCGCGCTGGCCATCACCCCGATCGCCGCACTCTCGCGGATCGTCCGGGTGGAGGCGCTGCGCGTGTTCGAGACCGACTACATGCGCACCGCCCGCGCCAAGCGGCTGCCCGGCCGACTGGTCTACCTGCGGCACGCGTTGCCGAACCTGCTGACCTCCTCGCTCACCCTGGGCGGCCTGCTCCTGAGCGGCCTGCTGGCCGGGACCGTACTGATCGAGAACGTCTTCGCCTGGCCCGGCCTGGGCATGACCATCGTCCAGGCGATCCTGCAGAAGGACTATCCGCTCGTCCAAGGCATCGTGCTGGTCTACGGAGCCGCCGCGCTCACGATCAACTTCGTGGTCGACCTCGCCGTCGCCGCCGCCGATCCCCAGTCCACGATTCGCGGGAGCTGAAGATGGCCAACGCACCAAGACTTCGCCTCGCACTGCGCACCCCGCTGGGGATCACCGCCGCCGTCGCGAGCACGATCATCGCCCTGGTGGCGATCTTCGGACCCATGCTGCTCGGCGACACCGCCGACCGGATCGACACCGACGAGATCGGCCGACACAGCGGCACCGAGCACCTGTTCGGTACCGACGCCCTGGGTCGCGACATCGCCGCCCGCGTGGTGGTGGCCACCCGGCTCACCGTGGAACTGACCCTGTTCGCCACGCTCATCGCGGTCGTCGGCGGCCTGGTCCTGGGCGTCCTGCCGGCCGTCCTCGGCCGCCGCGCCGGTCGCCTGATCACCGCGACGGTCAACCTGCTCGTCGCCTTCCCCGGTCTGCTGTTCGTGCTCTTCCTCGCGGTCATCTTCGGCGTCGGCACCTTCTCCGCCGCCTTCGCCATCGGCCTGGGCGCGGCCCCCAGCACCGCCCGACTCGTGCAGAACCTGACCGCCTCGGTCGCCGGCACCGACTATGTGGCCGCCGCGCGGATCCTGGGCGTCGGCCGCTTCCGGATCATCGTCCGGCACATCCTGCCCAACATCGCCGAACCCGTCGCGCTGTTCGTCTCCACGACCGCAGCCGGCATCCTGGTCGCCTTCTCCGGCCTGTCCTTCCTCGGTCTGGGCGTGCAACCGCCCGACTACGACTGGGGACGCCTGCTCAACGAGCAGCTCGACCGGGTCATGGTGGACCCGATGTCGGCGGTCGGGCCGGGTCTTGCGATCGTGCTCACCGGCATCACCTTCGGCCTGATCGGCGAGGTGGTCGCCAAGGCGAACGCCGGCCGTACCGCGCCGCAGGCCGAGGTCGGCGCGGCCGACCCGGTCACCGAACGGCCCGCCGAGGCGGCCGAGTCGGCGCTGCTGAACATCGACCACCTGCGGGTGCGCTTCCCCGGGCACACCGCCGTGCACGACGTCTGCCTCACCGTCGCCGAGGGTGAAGCGGTCGGCATCGTCGGCGAGTCCGGCTCGGGCAAGAGCCTGACCGCGCTCGCCGCGGCCGGACTCGTCCCGCACCCGGGCCGGGTCAGCGCGGGCACCCTGCGCTTCGGCGACCGGGACCTGAACAAGCAGGCCCCCAAGGGCACCTCGATGGCCATGGTCTTCCAGGACCCGATGGCCTCGCTCAACCCCGCGCTCACGGTCGGCCGGCAACTCGCCGAGGTGGCCGAGGTGCACCACAACGCCGGACGGGCGGCGGCCCTTTCCCGGGCCGTGTCCCGACTGGGCGCGGTGGGCATCATCAACCCCGAACAGCGGGTCCGCAAGCGTCCGCACGAGTTCTCCGGCGGCATGCGCCAACGCGTGATGATCGCGATGGGCCTGATGGGCGAACCCCGGCTGATCATCGCCGACGAGCCCACCACCGCCCTGGACGTGACCGTGCAGGCCCAGGTGCTGGCCCTGCTCCGGGACGTGCGGACCGAATCGGGCGCCGCACTGCTGCTCATCTCGCACGACATCGCCGTCGTCTCCCAGGTGTGCGACCGCGTCGTGGTGATGTACGCGGGACGGATCGTCGAGGAACTGCCCGTCGGGGACCTCGCCGACGGCGTCGCCCACCCGTACTCGGCCGCGCTGATCGGCGCGGTGCCCAGCATGACCACCGACCGGGACGTCCCGCTGGCGACCATCCCCGGCCGGCCGCCGGAGCCCGGCGAGGAGAGCGTCGGTTGCCCGTTCGCGCCGCGCTGCGCCCGGGCGACGGACCGCTGCCGTACCGAGGAGCCGGTCCTGGAATCGATCGGTTCCGGTCGCCGCGTCGCGTGCTGGGACCCGATCACCACCGTCACCCACGAACTGGAGGAGGCACGATGAAAGCCGCGAGCACGGTGGATCCCTCCGCCGCCGAAGCCGCCCCCGGCCCCGCCGGGAGCGCAACGTCCGGTTCGCTCGAACTGCGCAACATCACCGTGCGCTACGGCCGCGGCCGCGGCGCCTCCACCGCCGTCGACGACGTGTCCCTGGAGGTGCCCGCGGGCAGCGTGGTCGGCCTGGTCGGCGGCTCCGGGTCGGGCAAGTCCACCCTGGGTCGGGCCGCGGTCGGCCTGGTCCCCGTCTACTCGGGGCAGGTCCTGGTCGACGGCGTCGACCAGGGCCGCAAGCCCGGGCGCCGACCGATCCAACTGGTCTTCCAGGACCCGTTCGCCTCGCTCAACCCGCGCCTGACCATCGGCGGTTCGGTCGCCGAGGCGGTGCCGCGCACCGACCGGGCGACCCGGGCGAGCGAGGTGGCCCGCTACCTCGACCTGGTCGGCATCGACCCCGGCGTGGCCGGACGCCTGCCGCACGCGCTCTCCGGCGGCCAGCGCCAACGCGTGGCACTGGCCCGCGCGCTCGCCGCCCGGCCCGCCGTACTGGTCGCCGACGAGGTCACCTCCGCGTTGGACGTCTCCGTCCAGGGCGCGGTGCTCAACCTGATCCGCGACCTGCAACGCGAACTCGGCTTCGCGATGTTGTTCATCTCGCACAACCTGGCCGTCGTGCGCTATCTCGCGGACCGGATCGCGGTGATGGACCGCGGCGTCCTGGTGGAGTCCGGCCCCGCCGCCCAGGTCCTGGAGAACCCGGAACACGAGTACACCCGGGCGCTGCTGTCCGGCGTGCCCACGATCGGCGAGCCGCTGCCCGAACGCGCGACGGTCGACCCCGATACCGATGTGGAGACGGAGGCCGCGACCCGATGACCCCGACACCGGCGGGGGCGCGTACCGGCGGCGACCTGTACCGCGCCGACCGCGAACCCGAACCCGACCCCGGTGCGTTGCGCGACCGCGCGGCCGAGGCGGCCGACCGCGCGGCTCGCGTGGCTCGGATCGAGATCCGCGAACTGCACACGCCGGTCGAGATGTCCGACGCGTGCGCCCTGTTCCAACACGTCTGGCAGCCCGACACCCCGATGATCAGCCCCGAGATGATGACCGTGGTCGCGCACTCCGGCGGCTACGTCGCGGGCACCTACGAGGGCGATCGACTGGTCGGCGCGGGCGTGGGCCTGCTCTCCACCGACGGCCTGCACTCGCACATCGCCGGCGTCGACGAACGCTCGCGAGGACGCGAGGTGGGCTACGCGCTCAAGGTGTACCAGCGGGCGTGGTGCCTGACCCGCGGGATCACCCGGGTCACCTGGACGTTCGACCCCCTGGTCGGACGGAACGCCTACTTCAACCTGGCCAAGCTCGGCGCGGTACCCGCGCAGTACCTCGCCGACTTCTACGGGCCCATGTCCGATGCCATCAACGGCGACGACTACTCCGATCGCATCCTGGCCGGCTGGGACCTGACCGCCGACCGGGTGGCCCTCGCCTGCGCGGGGACACCCGGGCCGGTGGACGCCGGGGCCTTGGTGGGGGAGGTGGTGATCGGCCTGGACACGGGTCCGGACAAGCGGCCGATCCCGGGCCGGACCGACGGGGACGTGGTGCTGGTGGCGGTGCCGCGCGACATCGAGGCGCTGCGCCGGACCGATCCGGCGGCGGCGCGGGGCTGGCGCCTGGCGTTGCGCGAGGTGCTCGGCGGGCTGATGGCCGAGGGCCGGGTGGTGCTCGGCTTCACCCGGGACGGACGGTACGTGCTCGGTCGGGGCCCGCGCCCGCGCTGACCCCGCGCCGGGTGCCCGGTCTCGGGGGACGGGCACCCGGCGTCACGATGGACCACGACATCCATCACAAGATCGTTTAGACTCCCGCCACGGAGTGACCGGCGCAGACGCGGTCGGCCCGGAGCGTCCGACGGGGGACTGTGTCGACCGATTGGATCCCCGTGTCATGAACGTGGTGAACGTGTTGGGCCCGCCGCGAATAGCGTCGGGCATTCTCGCCGCCGCGCCGGTGGCCATCCGATGACCGCGCATTCGCGCGCCGTTCTCGGGCGCATCATCGACGACCTCGGCTCCACGTTGTTCGAGGTGGCGGCCGGCAAGCCGGATCCCGACCGCGAGGTCACCGGAGTGCTCATCCACGACCCGCACGACGAACCCTCGCACGCGCCCGGCGCGGTGGTCCTGGGCGTCGCCGTCTACGGATCGCCGGCCATCGTGACCCTGGTGCACCGCGCGGCCGGCCTGGCCGCGCCGGCCGTCGTGGTGCGCGGCCCCATCGTGGTGGACGCCGAGATCGAGGCGGCCGTGGCGAGCACCGGCGTGGTGGTCCTCGCGCTCACCCCCGGTGCCTCCTGGTCCCAGGTCACCACACTGCTGCGGGCGCTGCTCGCGGTGGACGAGGTGGGCACCGCGCAGACCGGCGAAACCCTCGACGGCGCACCGGCCGGCGATCTGTTCGCGCTGGTCAACGCCATCGCCGCGCTCCTGGACGGGCCGGTCACGGTGGAGGACCGCAGCGGGCGGGTGCTGGCCTTCTCCAGCCGTCAGGACGAGGCGGACGAACCCCGGATCGCCACCATCCTGGACCGCCAGGTACCCGCGGAGATGTTGCGCATCCTGGAGGAACGCGGCGCCTTCCACGCCCTGTACCGCAACGAGGGGCCGCTGTACCTGGCCGGTGTCTCGGACCTGCCCCGGGTGGCCATCGCGGTCCGGGCCGGCGACGAGATCCTCGGCTCGATCTGGGTCGTGGTGCGCGCACCGCTGTCCGCCGAGTTGGAGCGTTCGCTGACCGAGGCGGCCAAGGTGGTCGCCCTGCACCTGCTGCGCCGCCGCGCCGGCGCGGACGTCGAGCGCCGACTGCGCACCGACCTGCTCGCCACCGTGCTCGAAGGCGGCCCCGCGGCGGTCGACGCGGCCGGCCGACTGGGTCTGGCGCACCAGCCCGCGTGCGTGCTCGCGCTCGCGGTGGTCGGCGACTCGGCACCCGCGGAGCGCACCGCGGAGGAACACCGGATCGTGGACGCGCTGGCCCTGCACCTGGCGGCGGTACACCCGCGCACGGCCACCGCGCGGCTCGGCGGCTTCACCTACGCGATCCTGCCCACCGAGTCGGACGGCAGGGCGGTCCGGCTGGCGGAGGAGTTCCTGGCCCGGATCGGCGGCCGGATCGAGGCCGTCGTGGGCATCGGGCGGGTCGTCGCGCGCGAGGTGGACCTGCCCTCCTCCCGCGCGGACGCGGACCGCGCGCTGCGGGTGCTGCGCTCGGGCCGCTCGTCGCTGCGGGTGGCCCGACTGTGCGACGTGTACGTGTCCTCGCTCCTGGTCGACGTCGCCGACCGGGTCGCGGCCACCGACGACGCACCGGCGGGGCCGGTGGCCCGGCTGCGCGCCTACGACGCCGAGCACGACACGCATCTCACCGAGACCCTCGCCGCGTGGCTGGACACCTTCGGCGACGTCACCGCGGCCGCGGCGGCCGTGCACGTGCACCCGAACACCTTCCGCTACCGGCTGCGCCGGTTGTCCGAGGTGGGTGCGATCGACCTCGCCGACGGCGACGCCCGCTTCGACGCGATGTTCCAGCTCCGCCTGCACGGCGTGCACCTGAACGGTTCGGCGCAACGCGCGACGGGCGCCGTGGGGCGGCTCACTTCGTCCGCGACGGTGCGGGGGCCGGGGGTGTAGGGCCGGTTCGGGCGCGGGGGTCCGTGCTCACCTGGGCCGGCGGTTCCGCCCGATCAGCCATCCGATGAGCGCCCCGACCACGAAGGAGCCGGCCAGGACGAACCAGAGCGGGGCCTCCACCTCGGGAATCCAGAAGCGGATCGAGGTGGTCCCGGTGTTGGCCAGGACGAACCAGACGCTCAGCGCGATCACCACGACGATCACGATCTGCCGCATGGTGACCCGCGAGCCTCGCTCCGCCGTGCCGTGCTTCGAGGTCTTCGCCATGTTCGAACGCTAGGCCCGGCGCCGCCCGGGCGCGCCGTGGGCGAGCCGAACGGGTGGCCCGGCTCCGCCCGCGTGCTCAGCCGCCCGCTCGCTCGGCCTCCAGCAGGAACAGCGCCGCGTCGCCGGCGAAGGACGCGTCGACATGGGCCTCGATGTCGACCGCGAGACGCTCCAGCGCGTCGACGAAGGCGCCGTGCAGCCGATCCGGCGCGCGCCGCGCCACCGGATAGCGCTCGCCGGCGGCGTCGTACGCCTCGGCGAGATCGTCGGTGTACAACAACACGCGCTCGCCGCCGCCGGCCGCGACAATCAGCTCCGTCGGCCGCAGGCTGCCCGGGGTCAGCGCGCCGATCGGCGGGGTGGTGAAGGCCGGTTCGAGGCCGAGCACCTGCCGGCCGACGACCAGGAGCGGGGCCGGGTAGCCGCGATTGACCAGAGCGAGCGAGCCGGTCCCGGCCGCCTCCTCGACGTGGCCGATCAGCAGCAGTCGCACCATGGAGCGATGGCCGCGCAGATGATCCTCGCGCAGGGACATGGCGATCCGGTGCGCGACATCGGGCAGCTCCGGTACGTCGGGCGCCGCCGCAGCGAAGGCGGCGACCACGTCCGCCGTCAGGTCGGGGGCGCACAACGGGTCGCCGGACACATCGCCGAAGAGCACCCGGGGGCCGAACGGCGTGTCCAGGACCCGACCGAACCAGGTGCGCGGGCTCGCGGACGGCGCCGCGGCGATCCGCCGGGTGGCCACTCGCAGCCCGGTGGCCTCGGCCACGGTGGTGGTATGCGGGTGCGGCTCGACGTCCAGCGCCGGCGAGGCGCCGGAGGGGCTGCCCGCCCCGGTGTCGTCTGTACTCACGGGAACTCCTCGCCGATGGGTCACCCGACCAGATTCACCCCACCACCCCCACCTGAAACGAACCCCGACCGACACCCCACCGCATCCCGGTAGAGACGCCGGGCACCCTTGCCGCATCCCCGGGGCGCCGGCGTTCCGTGCCCCCACTTCGACGCCATCTACGATCGGCCGGATCCGCGGGGCTTCTTTCGGGCGCTCGGGGCCTGGGAGTACCGGACGCCGCATCACGCCCAGGAGATCTTTCGCCGCCTGATCGCACCCGGATCAGTCGAAGCGGATGTGCTTGACACCGGTCCAGGCCCGGCGCAGCCGACCGCGCAGGGGGCTGTCGGTGTTCGGGGCCAGGGTCAGACCGGCCGAGTGGGCGATGCGATCGGCGACCCGGGCGACGTCGATGTGGTCGGTGTGGATGTGCTCGGCGAACTCCGGGTCGACCAACCGCTCCAGGCACAGGTCGAGCCGGGAGACCGCGAAGCTCTCCCGACGCAGCGGCGCGTCCTTGCCGCCCACGACCCGGACCGCGTGCCCGAAGCCGCGTTCGCGCAGTCGCCGCAGCACCGTCGCACGCTCCGCCAGCAGTGCGAAGTGCCGCACGTCGTGCCCGCGTTCGCGCAACCGCCCGACGATCTCCCGGAAGTAGCCCGGATCGACCACCGTCATCGGCGCGATCACCGGGCCGTCGTGCCTGGTCAGCGTCAGGTCCAACATCTCGAACACGCCCTGGCGCCAGGCCGGCAGATCCTGGAAGTCGCCGCGCAGCGCCGGCGGCAACATTCGGTGCAGGCCGAAGCCGACCTGCTCCGGGTCGCAGACCACGCTGCCACGCAACCGTCGTCGCAGTTCGTACGCGGTCTGAGTCTTGCCGCCCCCGAACGGGCCGTTGATCCACAAGAGCATGTGCCGACCCTACGGCCTGTCCTCGTTTGCGACGTCCCCGATCCCGACCCGGTGCACCCGGTCCGCGGGCTGCGGATGGGGTCATGGGGCGGGATCACCGGGGGGTGGGTCACAGGTAGTGGAACGTCGGGTGGGGGTGCATCAGGAAGTCGTGGTGGGAGATGTTCCACGCGTACGCGCCGGCCAGCGCGAAGGCGATCCGGTCGCCGACGCGGAGTTCGGTGATCACGCGGTCGCGGGCGAACACGTCCTTGGGGGTGCACAGTTGACCGGTCAACGTGACCTGGGTGTGGTGGATCTCCGGCCGCGGCCACGAGTGCGGCCACGGGCTCGTGGTCGGCACGACCACACACGGCTGGTCGTGGCCCCTGGCCGCCGGGGTGCGCAGGTGGTGGGTTCCGCCGCGCAGCACGGCGAAGGCCCGACCGCGGCTGTGCTTGAGGTCGAGCACCTCCGTCGCGTACCAGCCGGAGTAGGCGGTCAGCGCCCGCCCCGGTTCGATCCGCACGGTCAGGTCCGGGCGGTCGGCCACGAGCCGGTCCAGGCCGGCGCCGAAGCGGGCCCAGTCGAAGCGGGCGGCGGGGTTCGTGTAGTCGACCGCCATTCCGCCGCCGATGTTCACCTCGGGCCGGGTGATCCCGTGCCGGTCGGCGATGTCGCGGGCCCAGGCGAGGACGCCTTCGGCCAGGGCGAGTTGGCGGTCCGCGTCCAGGCCGCTGGCCAGGTGGGCGTGGATGCCCCGGACCCTGACCCGACCCGCGTCCGGTCCGCGGAGCACCTGCAGGCAGGACTCCACGTCGTCCGGGTCCATGCCGAAGGGCCCGGGATCGCCGCCCATGGTGAGCGCCGCGCCGCGCAGGACGTCCGGCCCGAGCGGCAGGTTCACCCGCAGCAGCACGTCGACGTCCTGGTCGGGCCGTGTCCGGGCGGCGAGCGCGACGAGTCGGCGCGCCTCGTACGGACTCTCGACATGAAAGCGTCCGACGTCCAGGTGCAGCGCGGCGGTCAGTTCGTCGACGGTCTTGCCGGGGCCGCCGAAGGCGACCGGCATCGTGGGCAGATGTGCCCGTACGTGCGCGAGTTCACCGCCGGAGGAGACCTCGTAGCCGTTCACGTCGCCGGCGAGCGCGGTCAGGATCTCCGGCGCGGGGTTGGCCTTGGCCGCGTAGTACAGCTCGACCCGCGCCGGCAGCGCCGCGCGTACCGAGGCCGCGTGTGCCCGCAGGTGGGTGGTGTCGTGGATGTAGGCGGGGAGTTCGGCGGAGTCCAGATCGGCCACGCGGGTCCGTACGGCCGGTGTGATCATCGTGCGCTCCGGGCGGGTGTGCGGGCGGCGGTGTCGGGCCGGGACGCGGCCAGCGGCGAGGGGATGCGGACGTACTCCGCCTCGCGGTCGGCCCGCCGTTCCCAGCGGGCGAGCAGATTGGCCTTGGCGGGAAGCGGAGCGCCCGCGAGCAGCGCGCGCAGCGGCGGCGGTTCGCCGTGTTCGGTCGCGCAGTCCGCCAGGACCGCCCGCACCCGGGCCCACAGGCGGGTCTCCAGCCGTGGGTACAGGTCGGTCAGCGCGGCGAGGAACTCGGCGATGTTGTTGACCAGCAGGCAGTAGGCCACCCGATCCCAACCGCGCCGGGCGCTGTACGTCATGGGCTCGGCGACCGAGGGTGGCAGCGCGGACAGGGTGGCCGCGTGCGGCCCGGGAAGCAGCTTGGTGCCCTCCATGTCCCGGATCAGTACCTGGCGGGGCCGGCCGGCGTCGTCCACCGCGAGCAGCACGTTCTGCAGATGCGGCTCCAACACCACGCCGTGCTCGAAGTAGGCGGCCAGCACCGGCGGCACCAGCAGCCGCAGGTAGTCGTCCCACCAGCGGATCACCGCGTCCGGCCCGGCGCCGTCCAGCAACCGGGACACGTGCGCGGACCCGGTGGGGTACTCGGCGGCCACGGCGCCGGCCAGCAGCGCCGTCGTGCCCGGCCGCAGCAGCGGGTCGAGACCGTCCCGGACGATCACCCCGAAGCCTTCGAGCAGTTCCGGCGCGACGGCGGCCGACAGGCTGCGGTACGCGGGTTCGCCGAGCATCGCGAAGTCCGGCCGTCGGGCCGCCGTTCGGGCCAGGATCGGGCCCAGCGCGCGGGTCAGCGCGACCGCCCCGGAGAGTTCGTAGGCGGCGTTCTTGCGCACACAGTTGGTGATCCGCACATTCAGACTGAACTTGAGGAAGGCGCCCGCGCCGGCGAGCGTACGCACCGACGCGGTCGGAGTGAACGAGTCGCCGCGCGGGCCCAGGTCGAGCACGTCGCCTCGGACCAGCGCGGCCCGCAGGCGCGGGTGCTCGGCGAGCAGTTCGTATTGCCACGGGTGCGCGGGCAGCAGTGTGTATCCGACCGGCACCGGGCCCAGCCGGTCCAGCACGGCCGTCGCCGACTCGGTCAGCCGTTCCTGCGCCACCAGTTCGTTGCGCACCGCCAGATGCCGCAACCGGAACGCGGCCCGGGCCTCGGGCGCGTAGGCCGCCCACGCGGCCGGGTCGGCGCCGCGCGCCTTGGGGGTGGGATGGAAGCGGTGTCCGAACAGCAGGGCCTGCTCCGAGTCGAGGTAGCGCGAGGCGGGTCGTGCGCTCCGGCGGGCCAGTCCCGCGCGCACGCCCGCGTGGCTGGACGCCAGTTGGTCCAGGAACTCGTCGTTGCGCACACCGGTCCGCAGGCCCAGTTCGGCGTGCACGCGCTCGGCCACCTCGGGCCAGGTCAGCACGTGCCAGGTGGGGCCGCGCAGTTCGGCCACCGGGCCGGTGAAGCGATGGTCGCCGAACAGCGAGGCACGGCGCAGGCGGACCCGCAACCGGGTGCCCGAGCGGGCCAGGTGCAACCGCAGGTGCCCGCCGTCGCCGGGCTCGACCACGCTGCGCCCCTCCGGCCGGCAGACCTCCCGATGCAGGCAGTTGAGCAGGGTGTGCACGACGACCTCATCGGCAGTGGGCGGGGCGGGTGGCGCCTGGCCGGTGTGCGCGGGGTCGGTTCGGGGTTGCGCCGACGGCAGCGGCATGGGCGACTCCAACGATTCGAGGGCGAGGCGCGGTGCGCGGTGTACGGTCGGGCGGATCGACGGTCGCGGTCGATCGCTAGGTCGAACGCTGCGCACCACGAAGGTAGTTCGGCCCGGTCGTGTAGTACTTGTTGATATCGGCCGCGCCGGAGCGCTCCTTGGTGAGCAGCGTGCCGGCGGTGATCATCGCCTTGACCGGCAATCGTTGCCCGTCCAGTGCGCGGCGCCGCAGCTCCGGGGGCGCCAGCACGGCCAGCCGCTCGCGCACCAGCCGCAGCAGTCGGTCCCGCTCCGGCGGGGGCAGCGCGAACGCGAGCGCACCGGCGCACAGATGCACGGTTATGGTGAGGAACAGGTCGGCGAGCGGGCCGTCGTCGGCGGTGTAGGTGCGCGCGTCCTCGAATCCGCCGTGCGGCAGCGGACAGCGCGCCGGATTGACGCGCGGGCCGTCGTTGTCCTTGAACAGCAGGCGAGCCGGTTGCCCTTGGGCCAGGACCAGGGACAGGTTCTGCGGGTGTGATTCGAGCGCGATGCCGTACCGGAACAGCGTGGTCTGCCAGTCCAGGAGCAGCGTGAGGTAGGCGTCGAGCAGCGCGAATCGATCGCCTGCGTGGAATCGCTCGGCCACCCGGTCCAGGACCAGCGTGCCGTCGGGTCCTCGGGCGAGCAGTGCGGCGAGCGGCAGCACGAGGGTGTGCTCCAGGTCGGGCGGATGCCGGCGCACCAGCACGCCCAGCAGTTCGTGGTCCGCGTGCAGGTAGCTCTGTTCGTCGGCGAGCAACACCCGGTCGCGAAAGCGTGGTTCCCGGCGCAGTACCTCGGCGAGCAGTCGTCGGCCGGCGGCACCGTCGACCAGGGTGCCGGGTTTGATGGTGCGCCGGTTGCGCACGCCGAGGGTGGCGATCGGCAGCGGGAGCTTGAGATGCACGGCCGGGTCGCGGGTCACCGCGACGGTGCGCATCGACAGGGTCGGGCGCACGTCCAGATACGCCCGGTCGGTCGGCACGGCCGGGTCCGGGAGCCGGTCGAACGTCAACGGGTGCACGGGCAGGGCGAGATGGCTGCCGGCGAGGTCGGGCCGGCCGAGGTCGGCGGGGGTCGGCCACCAGGGCGGCAGGGTCCCGGCGCGGGTGGTGGCGTCGTGCGGGAGCAGGGCCCAGCGCAGACGGAAGCTCGGGTGGTGTTCGGGCGCGTACCGGCGCAGCGCGGTCTCGGTCAGGCCGGAGCGGGCGCGCGCGGTGGGGTAGAGCGGATGGTCGACGTGCGCGGCCAACGTGTCCAGGGCCGGGCCCGAGCCGAGCCCGGTCCACGCGCTCGGGTCCGGGCCGTACCGGTCGGCGAGCCCGGCGCGAACGGCCGGGCCGGTGTGCGCGAGCAGTCGGCCGGCCCGGGCGGCCTGCCGGCATTCCTCGGCGAAGTCGTCGAAGCCGGACCGGTCCCGCGGATCCGCCCAGTCCCGCAGGATCGCGAGCAGTCGGTCGGTGTCGGTCACACGCGCGCCGTCCCGCGACGCCACCAGGAGCGGCGCGCGGGCGGCGTACTCGCACTGGAACCCGTCGGCGCGCACCGGCAGCAGCAACGCGTCGGTGCCGGTCCGCGCGGTCAGTCGCAGCCAGGTCCCGTCCGGTCGTTGTTCGGGTACGGCGGTGCCGCGCAGGCCCAGGACGTCCTCGCGCAACACGGTGTCCAGCACCCGACACAGCAGCTCGCCGTCGAAGCCACCGGGCCCGTCGACCGCACAGGCGGCATCGGCCGGATGGGCCGCGGCCGTGTGGAGCGGCGGTTCGCCGGCGGCGGCGTCGAGCGGCGCGTCCGCGCCGGCCGAGGGTGGCGGCGGTTCGCCGGCGGCGTGTTCGGTCACGGCGTGATGCTCCACTGCCGGCCGGTCAGGAAGTCCTCGGCGGCCCGGTCGACGGCGGCCCGGTCGGTGCCGATGGTGCGCAGCACTCCGAGGTAGTCCCGGTTGGACCCGTACACCGGGTGTCGCTCGCCGATCGCGCGCAGCGGGTGGTAGTCCACGCGGGTGTCGCCGGCCGGGTCGGAGCGCACGCGGTCCGGGCCCGCGGTGAGGGTGCCCGCACGGTCGGCGCACGGATAGTCCACCCGGGCGTGCCGGCCGGCGCGCGCGCCGAGGTCGGCGGGCAGGTCGATGCCCAGGTGCACGCGCAGGATGTGCTCGAACAGCGGGATGCCGAGCACGTCCCGCAGCAGCAGGTCGCATTGGTCGCCGATGGCACGGTAGTTGACCTCGATGATCCGGGGTCGCCCGTCCTGGACCACGAATTCGGTGTGGCACGCACCGAAACCCACTCCCAGCGCGTGGAGTTGGGTGAGCACGGCGGCGGTGGTCGCGGCGGGCGGTTCGGGCACCAGATCCAGGCGTGTCTCGACGAAGTACGGCGGTGGCGACAGTCGGGTGTGGAAGCCGCCCAGGACCCGGATGCCGTGCCGATCGCCGAGCGTCTCCAGGGTGTGCAGTTCTCCCGGCAGGAACTCCTCGACCAGCAGCGCCGCCGCCGGTCGGCGGGCCTGGATCTCGGCGCAGCGCTCGAGCAGTTCCGCGTCGTCGGTGACCAGGACCACGTCCTCTCCGGCGACGCCCTCGCGCGGTTTGACCACGCACGGATACGGCGGTGTGAGGTCGAACAGGTCGGCGACCGGCTGCCCGGGCGCCAGTTCGGCGGCCCAGACGGTGTCCGTGCCGGTATCGGCCAGTCGGCCGCGCATCCGGGCCTTGTTCTTGGTCCGCAGCGCGGCCTTCCAGTCCTTGGCCGGGAGGTCGAAGTAGGAAGCGGCGAGGGCGGCTTGCACCTGGAGGTGGTCGCTGTTGGTGAAGATCGCGTCCGGACGATGTGCGCCCGAGATCCGGTCTATCACCGCGCGGAAGTCGCGGACGTCGCAGTCCAGCACCCGCACCCCAGTGAGCGCGGCGCACAGTTCGCGGTGTCGCGCGGCGTGCGCGGGGTCGGCCAGCAGGGTGACGTGCAGTCCGAGGCGATGGGCGGCGGGCAGGAATCCCTCGGTCACCGAGTCGGTGGGATTGAGCGCGAGCAGGTACAGCCGCATGCGTGATCGCTCCCCCTGGGACATGTCGACCCGGACACGGCGAACCGGGCACCTCGACCCGGGCACGTCGAACGGGAACATCGACCGGAGCGTCGATCCGGACCCGTCCACCCGGACGCCCCACAACTTAGGGTAGGCATACTTGCCGGCCAAATCCGGTCGATCCCAGGGCCGTTCGGTGCGCCCCGGGAGTTCCCGGCTTCGTCCGGCGCGTCGGCGGCGGCCGGCGGGAGTCTGTGGTTAGGTTAACCTAACCGCGACATCGTCTCGGGTCGTCCGTGGCCGACCGTGTCCGAGAGGGCGAGTTCCAATCTCCACCGAACGTGAACGCCGGGCGCAGCTCTACCGGCCCTTCCAGCTCACCGTGGTCCGCAATACGCCGATCACCCGCAACGCCACCCGGATCACCCTGACCGGCCCCAGGTTGGCGCACTTCGTCCCGGGCGGGCCCGACCAGCGGGTCAAGCTCTTCGTGCCGCGCGAGGGCCGGCCCGCGTCCCGGATCACCCGGGACGACCTGACCTGGCGCGAGGCGTGGACGCGGATCCCCGAGGCCGACCGGCCGTACCAGCGCACCTACACCGTGCGCGCGCACCGGTCGGATCCGGTCGAGATCGACATCGACTTCGCACTGCACGCGCCGGGGGGACCCGCCTGTCGCTGGGCCCGCGCCGCGCGTCCCGGCGACGCCATCGAGCTGCTCGGGCCGACCGCCGAGCGCAACGGCGGCTACAGCTTCGAGCCGCCCGCCGGGCGCCGGCTGCTGCTGGCCGGTGACCACGCGGCGCTGCCCGCGATCGGTTCCATCGTCGAGTCGCTGCCGCCGGACGCACGCGGGCACGTCTTCGTCGAGGTGGCCTCCGAGGCGGATCGCCAACATCTCGCGGCGCCGCCCGGGGTACGGGTGGACTGGATCCACCGCGGCGACGCACCGGTCGCCGAGAACCGGTTGCTGGACGCGATCCGCGACGCCCACCTGCCGGTCGAACACGGTTACGCGTGGCTGGCCGGTGAGGCCGGTCGGGTGCGCGCGCTGCGCCGCCACCTCAAGGACGAGCGCGGCATGGACCACCGCTCGATCGCCTTCATGGGCTACTGGCGCATGGGGCACACCGAGGAGACCGCGCACACCGAGCCCACCGCCCGCGCCGAACCCCCGGTGGCACAAGCGGCGCACTGACGTACACAGCGCACCGTCGGCATGCCGAGGGGGAGGCCGACCACACGCGCGCCGAGCGGCACGCGGAGCGGAACGCCGATCAAGCGCGTCGAACGACCCATCGACAGGCGCACCGCGCGTCGGCCCACCCACGGTCGGCCGCTGCTCACCGGTCTCGTGCCGACCAGGTCCGCTCGCCGCGCATCCGCCGCGCGATGACCACAAGATCGATCCAGGCGATCAACGCCGTCACCGCGCACGCGATCGCGGCGACGATCCACAACGTGCGCACCTCGCTCGTGACATCCGTCGAGGCCGCCCACGCGCACAGCGCACAACCGACCACGAAGAACGGCAGCGCGATCCTGGACATGACCCTGCGTGCGGCGAGGTCGCTGCGTGGATGGGCCGCCTCGCTGCCGGGAGGGCGCTTGGCCGGAGCGCGATGTCGCGCGTTCATACCTTTCGCATACCCGACCACCGAACCGGTACGCGAATCGCGGCCGATGCCGTCCGCGGCGTTTGCGGGCGCCGGCGCACGAGAGGAGCCTGGAAGCGTACGCGACCGAGTCCTCATGAGTGCCCGTGGTGAGCGCCGAACACGGTCCGTACGCGAGACCGGGTGAGATCGATGCGCATGTTCCTCCAAGCACGCATGGACACCGAGGCGGGCAACCGGGCGATCGCCGACGGGTCGTTGGCCAAGACCATCCAGGCGATCGTCGGGCGACTACACCCCGAGGCGGCCTACTTCACCGCCGTCGAGGGCGACCGCTCGTGCCTGTTGGTCTTCGACATGCAGGACTCGTCGCAGTTGCCGGGCATCGCGGAGCCGTTCTTCTCGATGGGCGCCAAGGTGAGCGTCAAGCCGGTGATGAACCTCGAAGACCTGCAGAAGGGTCTGGGCGCGCTCGACGGCTCCGCCCGATAGGGTCGGACGGGCGAGCCGACCGGGTGATCCGCGCTCCGGCGGTCGCCGGACGCGGGGGGACTACAGGTGTTTCGGGTCGCCGTCATCGACGACTACCAGGGGCCGGCCGCGGCGCTCGACTGCTGGTGCAAACTGCCGGAAGGCACCGAGGTCGCGTTCTTCCCCGACCACGTGACCGACGCCGAGGCGCTGGTCGAGCGGTTGGCGCCGTTCGACGCGGTGATCGCGATGCGCGAGCGTACCCCGTTTCCCGCCGGGCTGCTCGCGCGACTGCCGGGCCTGCGGCTGCTGGTCACCACCGGGATGAACAACGCCGCCATCGACATCGAGGCGGCCCGGGCGCAAGGCGTGACGGTGTGCGGCACGCGGTTGTTGCCGCATCCGGCGGCCGAGTTGACCTGGGCGCTGATCCTCGAGTTGGCCCGCCGTACCGGCGCCGAGGAGGCGAGCCTGCGCGCCGGCGGATGGCAGTGCGGCATCGGGTCGGACCTCGCCGGATCCACCCTCGGGGTGATCGGTCTGGGCAAACTGGGCGCGCGGGTGGCCACGATCGGCGCGGCGTTCGGGATGCGGGTACTGGCCTGGAGCCAAAACCTGACAGCCGAGCGTGGTGCGGAACTCGGTGTGGAGGTGGTCGCCAAGGACGAACTCTTCCGCCGCGCCGACTTCGTCTCCGTGCATGTGCGCCACAGCGAGCGGACCAGGTCCCTGGTCGGCGCGGCCGAACTCGCCCTGATGCGCCCCACCGCGTACCTGGTCAACACCTCCCGGGCCGCGATCGTGGACCGAGCGGCCCTGCTCGCCGCGCTGCACGAGGGTCGGATCGCCGGTGCCGCGCTGGATGTGCACCAGGTGGAGCCGCTGCCCGCCGACGACCCGATCCTGGACGCCCCCAACACCATCCTCACGCCGCACATCGGCTATGCGACCCAGGGCAACTACACGCTGGCGTACACCGACGCGGTCGAGGACATCGCCGCGTTCCTGGCCGGCCGACCGGTGCGCGAGTTGTAGTCCCGGTCCCGGCGGAGCGCACGATCACCGTTCACCGATTGTCCTGTCGGCCGTACAGAGCGTCACCTCGGCTCGTTCGAGGGCAGGTGCCCGGGCGCAGACGACTTCGCCCCCTGTCGGAGCGTCGACAGGGGGCGAGGTCGGTGCGCCGTCCCGGGTCAGCCGGCCGCCGGTTTGGTGCCGATCGTGGAATACAGCCGCCAGCCGGTGGTGACCAGGCCCGGCCGGCCGGCGACCTCCTGGAAGCGGTCCAGGATGTCGTCGTCCAGGCCCGACTCGGCGAGCCGAGACCGGAGTTGCCGGGCGTTGCAGGCGTACAGGCGGTGCGCGAGGCCGGGTCCGGCGCAGTCCGCGTCGGAACGGGTCACCCGTACGTCGGTCAGCCCCGCCTCGACGAACGCGTCCTTGGTCGCCGCCGCCCATTCCAGGTCGGCGCCCCGGCTGCGCAGTTCGGCCAGGATGCCCGCCACGACCTCGGTGAACACCTTCTCGTCGGCGGGGTCGGCGCAGGCCAGGACGCGTGGTGGCTCGGGGCAGTACCAGTCCTCGACGACCAGGACACCGCCGGGTTCCAGCGCGTCGACCAGGCGCGACAGGATGGCCCGGCGCTCGGGTATGTGCAGCAGGACCAGTCGCCCGTGGATGCCCTGGTAGGGCCGGCGCGGCAGTTCGTCGGTGCGCAGGTCCAGCGGGAAGGTGCGGATCGGCGCGCCGTCGACGGGAGTGGCGAGCGGGCGCGCGTCCAGGTCGGTGGCGTGCACGACGCCGATCGGACCGATGCGGCGGGACAACTCCCGGGCGATGCTGCCCAGTCCGTAGCCGATCTCCAGCCATTCCTGGCCGGTCGGGTCGTTGAGGGAGTCCAGCACCATCCGGGTGCTGGGGTCGAGCAGGCTCTGCAAAGTCTCCAACTGGAAGGTGATGTCGTCGGCTTCGGCGAACGCGTACAAGAGCCCTCCTGGGGTGGGTGGAGCGGTGGGGAAGGGGACCGGCGGGATCAGCCGCCGAGGACGGCGAGCTGCTCGACCGCCACGTTGGCCCGCTTGGGGCCGTCGTTGCGCACCTCGAAGCGGTACCACTGCTGCACCGGCGAGTGCGTGGCCGGGTTGAGCTGCATCACGCCGCGGGGGCTGTCGATCTGCCCGACGTTGCCCAGCGCGGTGTTCACCGCCTCGGGGGTGAGCGTCTTCTTCTCGGCGCGGACGGCGGCGATGGCGGTGTCCAGCGACCGGGCGATGTCCCACGCGGCGACCGCGTAGATGGTCGGGCTGCGGTCCGGGTGGCGCTGCTGCCACGCGGCGACGAACGCCCGGTTCGCCGGGTTGTCCAGGTCCGCGCCGTAGGTGGCGAAGGTGGTGATCCCGGCGGCGGCGTCGGCCTGCGCGTCGAGTTGGCGGCCCTCGGTCAGCGGTCCGCTGCCGTACAGCGGGAGCTTGGCCGCCTCGGAGGCCTTGTACTGCTTGACGAAGTCGACCGCCGCGGTGCCCGCGTAGAACGCGTAGACGGCCTTGGCGCCGCTCTGCGCGATCTTGTTCAGGTAGGGCAGGAAGTTCTGGGTGGCCGGGAAGGGGGTGAAGGTGGTCTTCCCGTCCGGGTTGGCCAGCGTGCCGCCGGCTTTGGTGAACGACTCGGTGAAGCCCTTGAGTTGGTCCCAACCGCCCTGGTAGTCCGGGCCGATCGCGTAGACCGGGCCGTTGACGTGTTCCTTGACCCAGGGACCGGCGGCGGCGCCGGCCTCGTAGGACTGGGTGTTGAACGACCAGACGTGCGCGGTCAGTTTGGGATCGGGGAACTCGGGTCGGCCCGCGACGCCCATCAGTGCCGTGTTGTTGGCCGCCGCGATCGGCAGCACACCGGCCACGCTGCCGCCGCTGACGATGCCGGTGATCGCCAACACGTTCTGCTGCTTGACCAGTTCGGTCGCGGCCGGGACGGCGGTCGGCGGGCCCGCGCCCTCGTCGCGCACCACGATCTCCGCCTTGAGCCCGCCGAGCTTGCCGCCGTGCGTGTCGCGGTACAGCTCCAGCCCCGCCCGGGTGTCCTCGCCGACGGCGGCGTAGGGACCGCTCGCGGGGGTGAGCAGGCCGATCTTGGCGACGGCGTCGGATGCCTTGCCCTTGTCGTCACCGGCCGCACTGCCCGAGCACGCCGACAACACCAGGAGTAAACCGGTGGAGGCGATGGCCAGCGGGACGCGGGTGCTGCGGAACCGTCTACTGGTGCTGCTGCGCATGTCGGTCTCTCTCTCGGCAGGTTCGCGATACGGGGGTTCGAACTCTCCGGGTGTGGCTGCCGGTTCACTCACGCGACGAGGTGGAAGGCGGTCTCGGGGCGCGCGGGTGCCGGGCGGGGCGGACGCGCCGGATCGGCCGGTGGGCCGGGGCGCGCGAATACTCCGGACGACCCGGGCGGATGGCCGGGGCGCCCGGCGAGGGCAGCCGGGATCGTGGGGTCAGAAGACCCGGCTGGGAGCCGGCATGCGGGCGGGTTGCGGCTGGAGGCCGCGACCGCGCGCGAGCGGGGTCAGGGACGGGCCGACACGCTCCATCAGCGCGTGCATCGCCCGGATCAGGTTGCCGACGTCGGCGTTCCAGGTGGTCGCCACGATCAGCGCGGAGGGGTGCACCTGCCCGTCCGGTCCCGGACTGGTGTTGCCCATGGTGAGCAGCAGCCCGTGCTCGGCCTGCGACATCAGCACACTGACCGGGCCCAGCCCCATCAAGTCGGCGCTGTAGTCCTGCATGAGCAGGGCACCGGGCGCACTCGACGCGATCTTCTCCGCGTTCGCGATCCACGCCGCCTGCGCGGCGGCGTCGGTACGGATGCGACCGGGCAGCGCGGCCTGGGCCACCAGCAGCGAGTCGCCGCTGGCGGCGACCGCGTGCAGCACGTCGGGAGCGTGGTCGTGCACGAACTGGCGCATGAAGTCGTCGAGCACGCTCTGGTCGACGGCGGGCTCGGTCATGGGGATTCCTTGGGGGTCCGGGTGAAGGGCAGGTCGCGGGCGCCGCGCCCGAACGAGGCGGCGGCGGCGCTGGCCTGCGCGATGTCACGGGTGGGTGGGGCGGTACGACGGAACTGGGTCGCCTGTCCGGTGCGGCGTTCGCGGCGGGGCAGGCCCTGCGCGGTCAACTCGGGCGCGTAGTTCGCGGGGAGCGGGCCGCCGACGACCGGGGCGGACGCACTCGGATCCGCTCCGTGCGGGTGGCTGCCGTTGGCGGCGCCGCCGTTCGCGGCGTTGCCGTTCGGGCCGTGGCCGTTCACGCCGGCGCCGATGGCGATCGGGCGCGCGGGGCCGATCTGCGGGGTGCCCGGTCGGGTGACGTGCTCCACCCGGCGTCGATGGCGGCCCACCGAGGCGATGATCGCGTGCGGCAGCACGATCTCGACCACCGTGCCGCCGTCCGCGCCCGGTTGCAGCTCCACCGCGATCTCCAGCGGGCGGGCCTGGAGCGCGACCACGGTCAGGCCGGTCTGGCGCAGCGAGGGCAGTGCGTCCACGTCGGCGCGCAGCCGCCGGTTGAGCAGTTCCGGGTCGCGGTGGCCCACGCCCTGGTCCCGCACGCGCACCAGGACGCCCGCCTCGGTGCGCTCCGCGGTGACCTCTACCTCGTGCCGACCGGAGAAGCGGGCCGCGTTGTCGACGATCTCGCCGACGATCTGGGTCACCGCGCCGACCGTGTCGCCGGCGAGCGTGACGGACGTGGGGATGCCCTTGAACGCGATGTCCGGCAGGCGTTCGTAGTTGGTCACCCGCTGGGCGCCGGCCCGGACCACCTCGTACAGCGGGGTGTCGGGCCACAGCCGGTTCGGCGGTTGCCCACTGAGCACCGCGATCGAGTCGGCGAGCCGCTTGGTGCCCTCGTTGCCGTGGTCCACCTCGAAGACCGTGCCCAGTTGATCCACCGTCAGATTGGATTCCTGGAGCCGGTCCAGGGCGCTGCTGACCCGGCTGGTCTGCACCCGGATGCGTCGGGCGACGTCGCCGAGTGCGTCGTTGTACTCGCGCTGGGCCAGCACCAGCGACGCGCTGTGTTCGACCGTGCTGTAGGCGAGCCGGGTCAGCGCGCGGGCCAGGTCGGCGATCTCGTCGGCGCCGCGCTCGCGGTCCGGCTGCGGGCCGAGCATCTTGACCGCGTACGCCGCACCGCTCTCGTGCGGGCCCAACGCGTCGCGGCGGCGCAGGTCGGCCTCGACGGCGGGCAGCGTCTTCTGGGTCATCTCGGTGACCCGCTCGGCCAGGGTCCGCAGGCGCCGGTGCAGCAGGCGGCCGAGCCAGGCCGCGGCCGCGGCGGCGGCGAGTACCGCACCGATCAGCACCGCGCCCTGGACGCCGGCCAGCCACCACCGGTCGCCGGTGACGTCGGCCACCTCGCGCGCGATGTCGGCGTCGGCCCGCTGCTCCACCGACCACAGGCGGTCCGCGCGTTCGGCCAACGCGGCGCGCCAGACGTCCGGTTCGAGCGATTCGCGGCCGAGCGCGTCCTCGGTCTGCGCGACCCGGATCATCTCGAAACCGGCCAGTGCCCGGGCGAGGCGGTCGCGCCAGCCGGTCGGGGCGGTGACCGCGAACGCCTCCAGCGCCTGGTCGTGCGCGGCGCGTGCGGTGGAGGCCGCCTCGAGTACCGGCCCGCCCAGTGGTCCGGCGCCGAGCGAGCGCAGCACGGTGACCTGTTGCTGGCCCAGCGCGGCCCGGGCCTGGGTCAGCGAGGTGATCGCGCGCAGTCGGGCGGCGATGTCGGTGGATACGCCCGGGTCCAGCGCGACCCGGGCGCGCAGGTCCACGGTGGTGCCGATCCAGGCCCAGTAGCGCACGGCCGCCGCCGAGGTGGCCACGCCCCGCCGGTCGATCTGGGTGCGCAGGCCCGGCAGGCCGCGCAGCGCGGTGTCCACCGCGGTCAGTGCGGCGCGTTCGCCGGCGGAGGCGGGTTCGAGGTCGCGGCGCCGGTTCTCGTAGCGGCGGATGGCGGTCTCGCTCGCGTCGATCGCGGTCCGGTAGTCGGCGCTGGTGATCGGCCCGGGGCCGCGGGAGAGCAGGGTCACCGCCGCGGCGCTCTCCGCCTGGAGTCGGCGCCCCACCTCGCCGGCGTCGGCGGAGACCCGGACCAGGTCGTGCGCGTGGTCGGCGGCCTGGGCCTGTTCGACCATGGTCAGGATCGCGGATCCGGCGAAGAAGACCATGCCCGCCGAGGGCACGACGACCATGAGCGTGATCAGGCCGCGCACCCGGGGGCGAATCCGGGCGGCGATTCGGATCCGCAACGGGGGCCGCGCCGAGTCGACCGAAGGCCGCGCCGAGTCGACCGGGGGCCGCGCGGAGTCGGCGGGCTGCGCGGGCGAGTCGGCGGTCGCCGGGCGGGAGCGACGTATCTTCATCCGAGTTCGCCCCTTCGGCCGGGCCGGCCGGATCGTGCGTACCCGGACGGGCGCGGGTTCGCCGGGTGTGCGGGGGTGCTCGCCCGTCGGGCGGCGCGGGCCGGGGCGGGTCGTTGGGGTCGACCGGGCCGGGTCGCGTCGGCGACGTGAGGGGGACGGCGGAGTAATCGCAACACGGGCAGTGATCCCTGAAGGATGGTCGGTGGGAGGGAGTTCGCGACGATGGTGCTCGCGAGGGGCGGGCCGTCGGGGGCGGGCGCGACCGACCTGGCACGGTGCGGGTGATCGGAACGGGCCCCGATGCCCGGGCCCTTCGCGGTCGGGCGCGCCGGCGTCGGCGGGCTCGTGGGGTGCCGGTGCGATCGGGGCAGGCGGTACCGGCGCCTCCGCTTCCGGTTCGAACGCGGTTGGATCGCCGTACGGTGAACGCCGATTCGATCCGGCCCCGGCTTGCGATCAGCGGGCGTCCGCGCGCGTCATGGGCGGCCGGGGGACGCGCGCACGCGCTAGCCGGCGCGGCGCGGCCGGTTCACCCGAGCCGAACTCGCGGTCGGCAAACCGGCGTTCGGGTCCCGGAGCGGCGTCCTCGAACAGCTCGCCGACCGTTCCGGGATCGTTCGGTCGCGAGCATTCGACGCAAAAACGCCCATGAACGGATCACTCCTCGCAAGGGGGTGCGGGGTCGACCAGGAAGCGCCCGATTGCGGCTGGGGCAACTGTTCGCATCGGTGCGCACACACACTGTCCCTGCGAATCCACCGGACGTCAAACGAAACTTGGGTGTCGGCCCGCCTCTGTTGTCACTGTCACGGTCGGGATCGACGCCCTTTGCCCCGGCGGCAGTTCGCCGCCGAGGGCGGTTCGGCGCGCCGAGTGGGGGCGGATCGCGGCGGTCGACGGGGGAGGACGCGCGCGGTGCAGGGTCACCGGTTGGTGGGGTGCTGTCCACCCGGGCCACTTGCCATTTTGTGCCGATCGAGAAGCTCGGCATTGTCGCTGTCGGGACGGCCCGTCAAGACTGGTCTGGACCAATCTCCCGCACTCCGTCCCCCCAGGAGCCGTCCGATGTCACCCATTCCGCACGCCTTCGTCGAGTCCGCCAAACCCCATGTACTGGGCCTGTTCCGGATCGTCGTCGGGCTGCTGTTCACCTGCCACGGCACCGCCTCGCTGTTCGGCTTCCCGGACGGCGGGCGCGGCACCGTGCCCTCCGGCGAGTGGCCGGGCTGGTACGCGGCCGTGATTCAACTCGTGGGCGGCGGGCTGGTGTTGCTCGGGCTGGGCACCCGGGCCGCCGCGTTCGTCTCGTCCGGATCGATGGCGTACGCCTACTTCACCGAGCACCAGAAGCTGGATCTGTGGCCGATCCAAAACGGTGGCGAGGCGTCGGCGATGTTCTGCTGGGCCCTGTTGCTGATCGTGGTGTTCGGGTCGGGCAGCTTCGCGCTCGAGCGGCTGTTGGCGCGTGGCGGCGCCGACACCTCGAACGCGCCGGCCCCGTCGAAGGAGTCCGCACCGGCGGCGCTGCGATGAGCACGGCCCCCCGGTAGCGGCGGCCGGCGCCCCGGGGCGGTGCGCGAGGTTCAGCCCAGACTGTCGCGGCGGATGCGGGCCGCCAGCCACAGATCGAAGCGATCGTCACCGTCCTGCGGGCGCCGGCCCGTCAACCGCATCGCCTTGTCCACCCGATTGCGCACGGTGTGCCGATGCACGTCCAGGCGCCGACTCGTCTCGTCCCAGGAGCCGCCGGTCTCCAACCACACGGCCAGCGTCGCGGCCAGTTCGCCGCCGGGGTCGGCGGCGTCGATCGGCCCCAGCACCGCGTCCGCGTAGCCGGCCAGCGTGCGCGCGTCGGCCAGACCGAGCAGCAGCCTGCTCGCGGTGCCGTGCCGAGCCTCCACCGGATGCCCGGCGGCCCGGCTCACCGCGAGCAGGCTGCGCGCCTGCCGAATCGAGGACCCGGCCGCGTCCGGAGCGGCGGCCGGGCCGATGCCCGCCGCCCGACCCGGGGCGAAGCGGCCGAGGATGGCCCGTACGTCCAGCTCGGCGCCCAGCACCGCCTCCACCGCGCCGCCCGCCACCCGGACCAGGCCGCCGGGCAGGGCCAGCGCGAGGTCGGCCGCGAGCTCGGCCGCGTCGAGGTGCCCGGTGTCCGCGTCCGCCGGATCCGGATCCAGGCCCACCACCACACCGCGCACCTCCCGCGCCGCCAACCCGGCTGCGGCGAGCACGTCGCGCGCCTGCTCGGCGGTGGTGCCCGGGGCCAGCAACCGACCGAGCAGCGCGGCCCGACGCCGACGCACCGGTTCGTCGGCCAGGTGCCGGCGCTCCAGCTCCAGGGACAGCAGCGACACCAGGCCGGACACCAGCAGTCGGGCCGCCGACTCGACCGGACCGGCCAGCACCAGCAGCCCGCGCAGCCGCCGGGCGCCCAACGGCTGCACCTCCACCCGTACACCCTGTGCGTCGCTGCTGCTGCCGCTGCCGTGCAGGCCCCGCGCGGCCACCTTCCGGATCAGGTCGGTGCTCGCCGCCAGCAGCGCCACCGCGTCCGCCGAGCCGTCGGCGCCCGGCGCCTCGGGCGGACCGGCCAGGCTGTCCGCGACCAACCGGCCCACCGGGTCGGCGACGATCGCGTCCACACCGGTCGCGGCCCGCCAGGCGCGCAGCGTGGCCAGCACACCGTTGCCGGAGGCCGCCGCGATGGTCAGCCGGCGCTGCGCCTCGAACGCGTGCTCCAGGGCCAGCCGCTGACGGGCGGCGCGGGCCTCGAACACGGCCTTGGTGACCGCGATGAAGGGCACCTCGTCCGGGACCGTGAGCAGCGGCAGGCCGGCCGAGTGGGCGGCCCGGATCAACGGCTCGGGCGCGCTTTGGTGCGGCAGCTCCCGACCCAGGCCCAGCACCAGGGCGCACGCGCCCGCGCCCGCGACGTCGCGCACGTACGCGGCGCAGGCCGCGTCGGTCATCGGCAGCAGCAGGCCGATCGTCATCAGCAGCTCGCCGCCCTGGAGCCAGTGGCCGGGAGTGAGCAGCTCGGACACGTGCGCTGCCTCCACCCGCCGGTCCAGGTGCTCGGCGCCGGCGGCGACCGCCAGGCGCAGGTCGGGCAGGGCCACCAGATCAAAGATGCGCAGGGCGCCGGAGAAATCGGGCATGGCGGACCGGCCGGTGGGTGCGGAGGGCGGGATCGTCGACGAGGGCATGGACATAGTGTCCACCCGTCTCCATCAGATTCGACATGATATCGATCGTTTACGGTTGTTAACCGGGCGTACCTTCAAGCGTCATCCCATCGATCACGCTTCGTCCCCCGACCGTCGTCCCCGACGCGTCGACCGAACGGGACCAGGACCGCAGGAGAGCCCATGGACGCCACCAGGCCACCGCGCGCGGCCCCCGCCACCGCCCGCCACGCCGCCGTCCCGGCGGCCGGGCCGGTCGCGACCGGCCCCGGGGCGGACACCGCGCCGCGTCCCGGGGGTGTGGCCATCGAGACCCGCTCGATCGACTACGTCCCGGCCCGCGAGCGGCACGGCAAGGTGTGGCACCAGGGCCCGTTCTGGTTCACCGGCAACTTCGTGCTCACCACGATGGTCACCGGCTTCATCGGTCCGGCCCTGGGCCTGGGACTGGGCTGGTCGGTGCTGGCCGTGGTGCTCGGCGCGTGCTTCGGCACCTTCTTCATGGCCTTCCACGCCAATCAGGGTCCGCGGATGGGCCTGCCGCAGATGATCCAGTCCCGCGCCCAGTTCGGCATCCGCGGCGCGATCGTCCCGTTCGTCGCGGTCGTGTTCGTCTACGTCGGCTTCAACGTGTTCAACGTGGTGCTGGCCACCGAGGGTCTGCAGACCGTGCTGCCGGGCGGCTCGACACTGTGGTACGCGGTACTGATCTCGATCGCGATCGTGCTCGCCGTGGTCGGCCACGACCTGCTGCACCTGGTCCAGCGCTGGCTGACCTACGCGCTGATCGCGGTCTTCGGGGTGCTCAGCGTCGGCGCGATGGTCAACCTCGACGTGTCCACACCGGCCGGCGGCGGCGGGATGTCCTGGACCGCGTTCCTGGTGGTCTTCTCCGGCGCGGCCGGATACCAGATCAGCTACGCCGTCTATGTCTCGGACTACTCCCGCTACCTGCCCGCCGATGTGCCCGCGCGCAAGGTGATCTGGTGGACCTACGCGGGCGCGGCCGGCTCGGCGGCGTGGCTGATGTCGCTGGGCGCGCTGCTCGCCTCCGCGCTGCCGGACCCGGACGCGATCGGCGCGGTGCGCCGGGTGGGCAACGACATCGTGCCCGGCTTCGGTACGTTCGCCGTGCTGGTCTCCTCGCTCGCGCTGATCAGCATCATGGCGGTGAACGCCTACGGCGCGATGCTCACCACCACCAGCGCGATCGACGCCTTCCGGCCGGTGCGGCCGACGGTGCGGGTCCGGGTGGCCGGGATCGTGGCGATCGAGGCGATCGTCTTCGTGGTTGCGATCGTGCTCCCGGACGACTACCTGGGCAGCTTCAACGACTTCGTGCTGATGATGCTCTACTTCCTGATCCCCTGGACGGCCGTCAACCTGGTGGACTTCTACCTCGTCCGGCGCGGCCACTACGCGGTCACCGCGATCTTCGACCCGCGTGGCATCTACGGCCGGTGGTCCTGGCGCGGTCTGACCGCCTACACCGTCGGCTTCGCGGCGATGATCCCGTTCTTCAAGACCAGCTTCTTCACCGGACCGGTGGCGGACGCGCTCGACGGCGCGGACCTGTCCTTCGCGGTCGGCCTGCTGGTCGGCGGCGCGCTGTACGCGTGGCTGTGTCGCGATCTGGACCTGACCGCCGAACGGGCCGCCGAGCGCGCGAGCGAGGCCGAGCTCGAAGGCGCCGACGCGCCGCGGGGGGTGTGAACGTGACCGAGACCGTGGTGGCCTGCGCGCAACTCGCGCTGTCCGTCGGCGACGTGGCCGGCAATCGCCGCGCGGCGCTGGCCGCGATCGAGCGGGCCGCCGAGGCCGGCGCCGAGGTGTTGGTCCTGCCCGAACTGGTGAACAGCGGCTATGTGTTGCGCGACGCGGCCGAGGCCGCGGCGCTCGCCGAGCCGGTGGACGGGCCGACCGTGACCGGCTGGCGGGACGCGGCCCGGCGACACGACCTGATCGTGGTGGGCGGCTTCGCCGAGCGCGACGCCGACGGGGCGATCCGCAACTCGG
The DNA here is from genome assembly GCF_055558835.1 of Embleya sp. NPDC025285. Classification (NCBI taxonomy): domain Bacteria; kingdom Bacillati; phylum Actinomycetota; class Actinomycetes; order Kitasatosporales; family Streptomycetaceae; genus Embleya; species Embleya sp. NPDC025285. The sequence goes on along the minus strand of NZ_JBVHLU010000020.1, from coordinate 104,693 downwards.
CGGTCCTGGTCGACCCGAGCGGCGTACGGGCCCGCTACCGCAAGGCGCACCTGTGGGGTCGCGAGAGCGAACTGTTCGTCCCCGGAAGCGAGTTGCCGCCGGTGGTGGACACCAGGGTGGGGCGGATCGGGGTCCTGGTCTGCTACGACGTGGAGTTCCCCGAATGGGTGCGCACCGCGACACTGCGCGGCGCGGACCTGCTGTGCGCGCCGGTGAACTGGCCGTTCGCGCCCCGACCGGCCGGCGAGCGGCCGGCGGAGGACATCCGGGTGCAGGCGAACGCCGCGGTGAACCGGGTGTTCGTCGCCGCGTGCGACCGGGCCGGCCCCGAACGCGGCACCTCGTGGGTCGGCGGCTCGATCATCGTCGACCCGGACGGCTTCCCGCTCGCCGGTCCACCGGCCGAGGACGCCGAACACCTGCTGCTCGCCCGCTGTCGGCTCGCCGACGCCCGGGACAAGCGGATCGGCGCGCACAACGACGTGTTCGCCGACCGCCGACCGGAGTTGTACGCACCGATCGTGAACCCCGCCCCCGGCCCCTCCGCCTCCCTCGACGAGCACACCGATGAAAGGACCGAGCGATGACCGGCGCCCCCCGAGGACCCATCGACGCCACGCGTGTACCCCGCTTCGCCGGACCGGCCACGTTCGCGCGGCTGCCGCGAGCCGACGAGGTCGAGCACGTGGACGTCGCGGTGGTGGGCGTGCCGTTCGACAGCGGCGTCAGCTACCGCCCCGGCGCGCGGTTCGGCCCCGCGCACGTACGCGCCTCGTCCAAGCTGCTGCGGCCCTACAACCCGGCCCTGGACGTGTCGCCGTTCGCCGAGCAGCAGGTCGCCGACGCGGGCGACATCGCGGTCAACCCGTTCGACATCGGCGCCGCGATCGCCGACCTGGAGCAGGCCGCCCGCGCCTTCTCCGCGCGCGGCACCCGGCTGCTGACCATCGGCGGCGACCACACCATCGCGCTGCCCCTGCTGCGTGCGGTGGCCGCCGAGCACGGCCCGATCGCGGTGGTGCACTTCGACGCGCACCTGGATACGTGGGACACCTACTTCGGCGAGCCGTACACGCACGGCACGCCGTTCCGCCGCGCGTCGGAGGAGGGCCTGCTGGATCCGACCCGCTGCCTGCACGTGGGCATCCGCGGGCCGCTGTACGGGCCCGACGACCTGCGTGAGGACGGCGTGCTGGGCTTCCAGGTCGTGCACAGCGACGACTACCAGGACGCCACCGTCGCCTCGGTGGTGGAGCGCATGCGCCGCCGCCTGGGCACCGGTCCGGTCTACGTCTCGGTCGACATCGACGTGCTCGACCCCGCGCACGCGCCCGGCACCGGCACGCCCGAGGCGGGTGGGCTGACCAGCCGCGAACTGCTCAACACGCTGCGCGGTCTGGTCGGCCTGAATGTGGTCGGCGCCGACATCGTCGAGGTCGCGCCCGCCTACGACCACGCGGAACTGACCGGCATCGCCGCCGCGCACGTGGGCTACGAACTGCTCTCCGTCCTGGCCCGCAACCGCCGCGACGGCCTGTCCGGCTGACCGCGCGGACGCCCGCGTCGAGCCGACGCCGACGAACTCGACGCGCGGGCGCGGCGACCGCTCACGGGGGCGGTCGCCGCGCGGGATATCTTCGTGTTCGTCGCGGCCGGTGGGCGGGGTCTCGCCGGTGCCACGCGGCAGGCGCGCACGGCGCGTGGGCTGCGGCCCGCGGGGGGCGTACGAGAGCACGAGGAAGAGGACGGCACGGGATGAAGTACGTGAAGCTCGGCAGCACGGGGTTGGACGTCTCGCGGATCTGTCTCGGCTGCATGAGCTATGGCGTGCCGGAGCGGGGCACGCACCCCTGGACGCTGCCCGAGGAGGCCGCCCGCCCGCTGATCCGACAGGCCGTCGAGGCCGGGATCAACTTCTTCGACACCGCGAACGTCTACTCGGACGGTACCAGCGAGGAGATCGTCGGCCGGGCGCTGGGCGAGTTCGCCCGCCGCGACGAGATCGTGATCGCCACCAAGCTCAACGGCCGGATGCGGCCCGGACCCAACGCGGCGGGGTTGTCCCGCAAGGCCGTACTGACCGAGATCGACAACTCGTTGCGCCGGCTGGGCACGGGCTACGTGGACCTGTACCAGATCCACCGCTGGGACACCGCGACGCCGATCGAGGAGACCATGGAGGCGCTGCACGACGTGGTCAAGGCGGGCAAGGCCCGCTACATCGGCGCCTCGTCGATGTACGCGTGGCAGTTCGCCAAGGCCCAGTACACCGCCGAGCGACACGGTTGGACCAGGTTCGTGTCGATGCAGAACCACCTCAACCTGCTCTATCGCGAGGAGGAGCGGGAGATGTTGCCGCTGTGCGCCGACCAGGGCGTGGGGGTGATCCCGTGGAGCCCGCTGGCCCGGGGCCGGCTCACCCGCGACTGGGGCGCGGACAGCGCACGCAGCGAGACCGACGAGTTCGGCAAGACGCTGTACGGCGAGGCGGACCGGCCGATCGTCGAGGCGGTCGCCACGATCGCGGCCGAGCGCGGCGTCTCGCGTGCGCAAGTGGCGCTGGCCTGGATCGCGAGCCGGCCCGGGGTGACCGCGCCGATCGTCGGCGCGGGCAAGCCCGGCCACATCGAGGACGCGGTGGCGGCGCTGTCGCTGTCGCTGACCGAGGACGAGATCGACCGCCTGGAACGGCCGTACACACCGCGACCGGTCGCGGGTTTCGCCTGATCCGGACCCCCGGGCGGGCGGCTCGTTGCGCTCGTACCTCGCGTGCTTCGGGCGCGGGGCCGAACAGAGCCGTACCGCCGTCCGGAGGGGACCGGACGGCGGTACGGGGATCGGACGTCGAGACGACTGTCCCGGCGCCGGCCTTGCCTGTCGTGCCGACTGCCGCGCGCTACTTGAGTCCGTTGTCGAGCGCGGTGATCAGGGCTCCGTTCGCGGTGTCGCCGGACATCTCCCAGATCATCGCGCCGAGTAGGTTCTTGGATTTGAGGTAGGCCGTTTTTTTGGCGATCGACCACGCGTCGTCGAACGTCCACCACTGGCCGCCGGCCCCGGTATAGCCGTAGGTCGAGACGGATTGTTCGTCGTGGTAGACGGTCAGATTGGGCACACTGGCAAGGAGGTTCGAGTAGCCCCTGGTCCCGGCCTCCTCGGCGAACTGGCCGGGTGCCGCCCCGCCGGCCGCCTGCCATTCGCCGTGCGCGCCGCCGTCGGCGACGGCCTGCCAACCTCGGCCGTAGAACGGGAATCCGATGGTCAACTTGCGTGGGTTGACGCCGGCGTCGGTGTAGATCTTCACCGCGTCGTCGATGCTGAAGTGGGTCGGATACGGGTCCTGCGCGTCGGTGTACAGGTTGGCCTGGTCACCGGTGCGGTTGGGCTCCCAGGAGTTGTCGCTGCCCGCGCCGTGGAAGTCGTAGCCCTGGACGTTGGCGACGTCCAGGTAGTCGAAGATCTTCGAGACGTCCCAGCCCTGGTTCACCTTGACCGGATCGGCCGGGGTGAACGCGGTCAGCAGCTTGCGCGGACCGGCCGTCGCGTCGAGTTGCTTGCGGAACTCGGCGAGCAGCAGGGTCAGGTTCTGCTTGTCGTTGACGTTGTAGTGGTTGCCGGCGTGGCCGTCGGGCGAACCGGGCCACTCCCAGTCCACGTCGATGCCGTCGAAGACCCCGGCGCCGGTGCCCGGGCCGCCCGCGCCGTTGTAGACCGGCAGGTCGCCCTTGATCCAGATGTCGATGCAGGACTTGACCAGCTTCTGCCGGGACGCCTCGGTGGCCGCCGCGTCCGAGAAGAACTTGGAGTACGTCCAGCCGCCGAGCGAGACGACCACCTTCAAGTGCGGGTACTTCGCCTTGAGTTGCTTGAGCTGGTTGAAGTTGCCGCGCAACTTGGCCCAGCCGTCGTCGGCCACCCCGTTGACCGATTGCGCGGCCGACATCGGCCGGGCGTAGTCGGCGTCCGCGTCGCCCGCGCCGGTGCCCTGGTCGGGGTCCTGCGGGTTGGCGGTGGTGCCCTTGGTGACGCCGGCCATGCAGGTCAGGTTGACCGGATCGATGTTCTCGAACGCGTAGTTGATCACGTCGAGCTTGGCCGCCGAGCCGGAGGTGTCCAGGTTCTTCACGAAGTACTGGCGCCCGTAGATGCCCCACTGCACGAAGTAACCGACCCGCAGGTTCTTGCCCGCGCCGGCGATGTCGTCGGTGGTGACGTCGAGCGCGTTGGACGCGGGCGAGGCGTTGTCCGCCGCGTCCCGGGCCTTGACCGTGAAGGTGTACTTGGTCACCGGGGACAGCGCCTCGATCGTGGCCGCGGTGGTGCCGGCCGGGACGGTCTTGGCCAGGGTGCCGTCACGATAGACGTCGTACGCGGCCACGCCGACGTTGTCGGTCGACGCGGTCCAGGCCAGCGCGACGGTGGAGGAGGTCTTGCCGGTGCTGCGCAGGGTGCCCGGCGCGGTCGGCGGGGTCGGATCGCTCGCCGGGTCCACGGTGGTCACCGTCGTGGGCGGACCGAGCGGGCCGAGGTTGCCCCGGGTGTCCTTGGCCCGGACCGCGTAGGTGTACGCGGTGGCCGGCGTCAGGCCGGTGAGGGTGGCCGAGTTGGTCGGCACGGTCGCGACCGTCGTGCCGCCCGAGACCACCTCGTAGCCCGCCACCTGGTAGTCGCCGCCGGTCGCGGCGCTCCAGTCGAGCGCGATCGAGCGCGCGGTGACGGTGGTGGCCCGCGGGGCGCCCGGCGCGGAGGGCGGGACGTCGGGCGTTCCGTCGCACTTGTCGCCGTTGACGGTGCAGTGCAGGGGCGGCCCGGCCGGGCCGTTGCCGATGAACCAGTAGCTGAACGGGTCGGTGCTGCCGCCCGCCGCGATGGTCCCGTTGTAGTAGGCGTTCTTGACCGAGACGTGGCTGCCGGTGACCGTGGCGTCGCCGTAGTAGTTGCCGGTCACGGTGACGCCGGCGGGCAGGTCGAACTCCAACTGCCAGCCGGTCACGGCAGCGGTGCCACCGTTGTGTACGACGTAGGTGCCCTTCCACCACGAGCCGTTGTCCTGGATGGAGAACGTCGCGGTGAGTTTGCCGGCGGCCTGGGCGGAACCGGCGGACAGCCCGGCGAGCACGGCCAAGGGCAGGACGAGGACGGCGAGCAGGGCCAGGGCCCGGCTGCGGAATCGGCTGCGGAATCTGCGCTTGTGAGGGGACATGGCTCTCTCCCTGTGTGCGTGGTACAGGGCGGTACGGAACCGTGCACGCGCGCGCCTCACCGGGGTGATCACGATCGGCGATGTGGGACATCCACCGTGATCCGAAGCAGTCGCATGGCGGATTGGTCTGGACCAAAACGCCTCTTGGAAGGTAATTGGTCTGGACCAGGACGTCAACAGCCGAAGTCCGTTGCAAATGGCAGCCGTTGGGGGCCGCTGGACGCGCACGGGCCGGATGCGGGCAAGGAGGCGAGCCGCCGACGCAGGCGGGTGCGGTCGTGAGCCGGGTGGTTGGACTACCGTGGCGGTGTCGGGGCCGAACGTGTCGCGACAAACGCGCGAGAACGGGATCGGATCGTTGAGCGAGGAAGAGCCGAATCGACCGCGGGACGCCGACGAGACGTTCGCGCGGGTCCGGGCCGGACACGTGTTGCGTACCGAGCCGCACCCCGACGCGGCCGGGCCCTCGGGCGCCGACGCCGATCCGGACGTCGCCGAGGTGCTCGCTTGGTGTACGTGCCTGCTGTGGCGCTCGCGCCTGCCGTGGCCGGCGCACGAGCACCGGCGTGCGTTCGACGAGCACCTGGCCCAGGTCCGCCGGGCCGTCCGGGCCCTGCCCGCCGACCTCGTCGACGGCCGGTTCGCCTACCTGCCCTGCGTGGACGAAGGCGCCGCGCTCGCGGTCGCCGCGACCTGGATCGACCTGGGCAGCGCCCGCAGCCGCCTGTTCCTGGACGGCACGGGCGTGGTGATCGCGTTCGCCGACGTACAGTTCCCCACCGAGGTCGCGCTGTGGGCGCTGCGCAACGACCACGCCGACCCGTCCGCCGCCTACCTCCTGCACGCCTTGGAGTACGCCGCCCGGCAGCGCCCACCGCAGTAGTGAGCGTGCCGGTCCGGCGCCCCAGGGACCGAAGACACTCCCTAGGCTCGGATCGACGCCGCCATCCGGGCGACCGCCTCGGTGAGGATGTCGGGGTGGGTGGCCAGGTTGAATCGGGCATGCCCCGCGCCGCCGGTGCCGAAGTACGTGCCGCAGCTCAGGGCGACCCGACCGCGTTCCAGGAAGCGTGTCGCCGGGCTGTCGCCGAGGCCGAGTTCGCGGCAGTCCAGCCAGGCCAGGTAGGTGCCCTCGGCCGGGGTGTAGCGCACGCTCGGCAACCGGTCGGCGAGCAGTTCGGCCAACAGGCGCCGGTTCTCGTCGAGCCCGACCAGGAGTGCGTCCAGCCACCCGACGCCGTCGCGCAGCGCCGCGGTGTGCGCGATCACGCCGAGGTGGCTGCAACCGTCGGCCGCCTCCGCGGGCATCCGGGCCAGGTCCTCGGCGGCGGCCGGACCGGCCACCGCCAGCGCGGCCTTGAGCCCGGCCAGGTTCCAGCCCTTGGAGGCGGACATCAGCGACAGGCCGTTCTCCGCGCCGGGCACGCTCAGGTACGGCACGAAAACGTCCGGCGAGGCCAGCGGCGCGTGGATCTCGTCCACCACGACCCGCACCCCGTACTCGGCGGCCAGCGCCGCCACCGCGGTCAGCTCCGCCTCGGTGTGCACGGTGCCGGTCGGGTTGTGCGGGTTGCACAGCAGATAGGCGACCCGCTCGCCGGTCGCGCCGGCCGCGCGGAAGGCGGCTTCCAGGACATCGAGGTCGATCCGGTGATCCGCGCCGAGCGGGGCCTCGACGACCTGCCGGTCCATATGCGTGACAAACGCGTAGAACGGCGGGTACGCTGGCGAGTTGACGATCACCCGACCACCGGGGTCGGTGACCAGCCTGAGCATTTCGACCACACCGAGCATCACGTCCGGCACGATCGCGGTGCGTTCCACCGCGAGGGTGCGCCAGTCCCAGCGCTTGGCGGCGAAGTCGGACAAGGCCCGGGCGTACGCGGTACCCGTGGCATAGCCGGTGTCGCCGAGGCGGACCGCGTCGATGATCGCCTGCGCGACCGGCTCGGCCGGCAGGACGTCCATCTCGGCGACCCACACCGGCAACACGTCCTGCGGGTACACCCGCCACTTCTCGCTGGTGCGCTGCCGCAGCTCGGCGAGCGAAAGCGCGCGCAACGGGTTGGCGTGCTCGGGTATGTACCGCGGCAGGCTCTCCATGGATCCCACCATAGGCGAGGCGTCCGGCGGGGCCGCAGCCTGTGGCCGGGGCGCGTCGGGCGTGCGCCGGCCCAGCCGGTGCGTCGCCCGGCGCCGTCGGGGGATTCGCCCACCGAAGTCGGCACCGGCCGGCAGGATGCTCGGTGTCCGGCCTCAAGCCGGACGACGGGGCGGTGATGTACCGGATGACGGAATGCTCTTTCGTCGAGTTCGTGCGCACGGCGACGGGATCGGTGCCGTACGCGTATCAGGAGACCCTCGCGCGGGACGATCTGCCGCAGGTGTTGTGCGTGCCGACCGGGTGCGGGAAGACGGTCGCGGCCGTATTGCCGTGGTTGTGGCGGAGGTTGGCGCATCCCAGGTCCGCGGTGCGCCGGGCGACACCCGGCCGGCTGGTCTACGTGTTGCCGCTGCGCTCCTCGGTCGAGCAGACCCATCGGCTGATCGGCGCATGGATCGAGCGGCTCGGCCGCGCCGGGGACGTCGACGTGCACGTGTTGTCCGTCGGGGCCGAACCCGAGGCCGACGACTGGCAGGTGCGGCCGGCCCGGCCCACCGTCCTGATCGGGACCCAGGACCTGGTGTTGTCCCGCCTGTTGATGCGCGGCCAGGGCGAAGGGCGGGCGTCCTGGCCGCTGTCGTTCGGACTGCTGCACGCCGGCACCCGGTTCGTCTTCGACGAGCCCTACCTGATGGGGCCGGGGTTGGAGACGTCGGCGCAACTTCAGGGTTTGCGCGACGAGTTGGGCACGGTGGGCGGCTCGTCGACGATGTGGATGACGGCGATGCCCGATCCGTCCCGGCTGGGCACCCCGGACCACCCCACGGTGGCCCGCGTGGTGAACGCGCTGGACCTGCCCGTCGAGGCCGAGTTGGCCCGACGTCTGGAGGCGGTACGCACGATCGAGTTCGCCGCCATGCCCGCGATTCCCGAGTCCTACCCGACGGCCGTGGCCGAGGAACTGCTCCGCCGGCATCGGCCCGGGACACGAACGATGGCGGTCCTGAACACGGACGAACGGGCCGACGCGGTACGGGCGGCGCTGGACGTCCTGGCGACCGGACGGGCGCTCGCACCCGAGATGCTCGGCCTGCACGCGCGCTTCCGCCCACCCGAACGCGCTGCGCTGATCCAGCGGTTGGCCGAGGAGCCGGGGACGGCCGGGCAGATCGTGGTGACCACCCAGGTCGTCGAGGCCGGCGTGGATGTCACCGCGCGGGTGCTGCTGACCGAGGTGGCCCCGTGGCCGTCGATCGTGCAGCGGGCCGGGCGGTGCAATCGCGACGGCCGAGAGTCGGATGCGCGCCTGGTGTGGACGTGGCCGCCGATGGACCGGGCCGGCGGGGCCGGACACGTGCCCTACGCCGGTGCGGATCTGCGGTGCGCGGCACGGGCGTTGACCGATCTGGAGGGGCACGCGGTGACCACCGTCCGGTGGCCGCGGATCGCGGTGGCGACGGGCGCTCCGGTACGGCACGTGTTGCGACGCGCGGACCTGATGCGGCTGTTCGACACGCTGCCGGCGCCGGACGCCGACGAGGCGGGGGCCGACGAGGTGGCTCGCTGGATCCGGGACGACGCCGATCCGCATGTCGCGGTGGTGTGGCGGCACTGGCCGAACGGCCGTCCCGACGGGCGCGAGCCGTACCCCCGCCGGGTGGAGATGTGCCCGGTGCCGGTCGCCGAGGTGGCCGACGCGCTGGCCCGCCGGCCGAGCGGGTGGTGGGCCTTCGATCGGGCCGGCGGTTGCCGGCCGTTGACGGCGGCCGACCTGCGACCGGGCGCGGTGGTGTTGGCCGCCGCCGAAGTCGGCTGCTACCACGCGGCATCGGGCTGGGGGAGCCGGCACCCGGGGCCGGTCCCGGTCGTTCGCCTCGACAACGGCCTCCGCGACAACGGTCTCCGCGACAACGGTCTCCGCGACAACGGTCTCCGCGACAACGGTCTCCGCGACGACCGCCTCCGCGACGACGTCGCCCCGGCCGACGTCGAGCGGCCCGAGGAGCCGTGCGCGCAGCGCTGGGTGGACCTGCCGCAACATCTGGCCGACGTCGAGCGCGACGTGCGTACGGTGGCCGGCGAGCTGGCCGAGACGGGGTTCGTGATCCCCGGACACCTGGTCACGTCCGCGGCGCTCGCCGGGCGGTACCACGACCTGGGCAAGGCGCATGCCGCGTTCCAGGCGATGTTGTGCGACGACTGCCCGCCCGGAGCCGAACCACCGGGCCCGGGCCCATGGGCGAAGTCCGGCCACGACCGGGGCACGCACTCGCGCGCGCACTTCCGGCACGAACTGGTCTCCGTGCTGGCCCTGTTGCACCCCGAGGTCCACCTGCTCACCGGCGTGCCCGACGCGGACCTGATCACCTACCTGGTCGCCGCGCACCACGGGCAGGTCCGGGTGGCGATCCGGCCGATGCCGGACGAGGTGGAACGCGCGGTGCCGCGCGTGCTCGGCGTCGAGACCGGCGACCGGTTCGGCCCGGTCGAGGTGCCCGGCGACCGCCGGGTGCCCGCGATCGTGCTGGACCCGACCGTGCTCCTCGCGGGCGGCACGCACGTCGATCCCCGCGCGGGCGCCTGGGGAGCCCCGGACGCCTCGCGGGCCCCGGGCACGTCCGCGGCCTGGACCGCGCGCGTGCTCCGGCTGTGCGACGCCCCGGGACTGGGCCCCTTCCGCCTCGCCTTCCTGGAGGCCCTGGTCCGGGTGGCCGACCGTCGGGTCAGCCGCTCCTACTGCCGGCCCGCGCCGCCGCCCTGACCGCTCCCATCGCCCCCACCGGCCCCTCGCCGTCGACGGTGTGCCGATGGATTCCGCCCCGGATGCCCCGGCTGGGATCGAGGCCGCCGGATCGTCGTCGCAGGGAGGGCCGCGTGAGCACCGACCGCGCACGACGCGTCGAAGTACCGTCGGACCTCCCGTCCGACCCGGACCCGGCGGGTGCCCACTACACCTCGGCGTTCGAGCTGCCCACCTCGACGGCACGCTCGTGGACGCCCGAACAATGGGCCCGCGCCGTGTTCGAGGGTGCCCCGCTCGCCCTGCGTGGCGTGCTGCTCACCGGATGGACCGCGGTGCCGCGCCTGCGGTTGGGCCCGAGACCCTCGCCGAAGCACATCCTGGGCTGGCCGATCGCGGCGGCCGACGCCGACTCGATCACCGTGACCGCCCGCTCGCGCCTGATCACCGCGCACAACATCGTGCTCGTGCGCGACGCGAGCGTCGTGTGGACCACGGTGGTGCGCTTCGAGCGGCCCATCATGCGACCGATCCGGGGCGCCGCCGCGCCGATTCACCACCTGACGATCCCCTGGCTGCTCCACCGCGCCCGCCGCGACGCCCCGCCCGCCTAGGCCCTGCCCGGCGGATCCTGGTGGATCAGGCCGCGTTCGACCAAGCAGCGTCGGCATCAGCCGTGTTCGCCTCCCCCGCCGCAGGCGCGATCAGGTCCGGGATACCGAGGGCGCCCGTCCGGGCACAGGATGCGTGGTCATAACATGCATTCGACCGTGAACCGGAAGGAGCGTCATCCGTGCGCAGGATCCTCGTCGTCGGTGCCGGCCACTCCGGGCTTCAGCTCGCGTTGGGGCTCCAGGACCATGGCTACGACGTCACCGTGATGACCGAGCGCACCCCGGAGGAGATTCGGGCCGGCCGGGTCAGCTCGACGCAGATGATGTTCCCGTCGCAACTCGCCCTGGAGGCGGCGCAGAACCTGGACCTGTGGGACGACCAGGTGCCCAAGCTGCCGCACACCGGGTTCACCATCCCCGGCCCGGATGGTGTGCCGTTCGTCGACTGGCTCGGCGACATGGGCGGGTCCGAGTCGGTCGACCAGCGGTTGAAGATGTCCACCTGGCTGGAGCTGTTCGCCCAGCGAGGCGGCCACGTGGTGCTGCATCCGGTCTCGGTCGGCGACATCGATTGGTACAGCCGGAACTACGACCTGGTGATCGTCGCGGCGGGCAAGGGCGAACTGGTCACCATGTTCGACCGCGACCACGAGCGCTCGGTGCACACCGTTCCGCAGCGCCGGCTGGCCGTCTCCTACCTGCACGGCGTCACGCCGCGCCCGGAGGTCGGCCGCCAGGCGGTGCACCTGAACGTGATCCCGGGACTGGGCGAGTTGTACTACCTGCCCGGCCTCACGCTGACCGGGCCGTGCGAGATCGTGCTCGTCGAGGCGATCCCGGGCGGTCCGTTCGACCTGTTCACCGGCGTTCGCGACGCGCAGGAACACTGGGCGCTGACACTGGAGTTGATCCGCACGTACGCGCCGTGGGACTACGAGCGCACGCGCGCGGCCGAGTTGACCGACGCACTCGGCGTGCTCAGCGGCTCCTTCACCCCGGTGGTGCGCCGCCCGGTTGCGGAACTCCCCTCGGGCGGGCTCGCGTTGGGCATCGCGGACGTGGTGGTGGCGAACGACCCGATCAGCGGTCAGGGCGCGAACAGCGCGGCCCGCGCGGCGGCGGTGTACCTGGCCGCGATCGTCGAGCACGGCGACAAGCCGTTCGACCGGGACTGGATGCTGGACACCTTCGAGCGGTTCTGGGCGTACGCCCGCCACTCGGTGAAGTTCACCACCGCGCTGCTCGCGCCGCCGCCCGAGCATGTGGTGCGGCTGCTCGCGGCGGGCAACGACAACCGGCACGTGGCGGATCGGGTGGCTCGCGCCATCGACACCCCGGCCGACTTCGAGAACTTCCTGTACGAGCCGGACCGGACGGACGCCTATCTGCGCGAGGTCGGCGCGCCGGCCTGATCGACCGCCGGGCGCGGACGGGTGGCCGTACGGGCGAAGCGCATGCCGCGATCCCGGAGCGAGCCGTGCTTGAGCATCAGCACGTCGCGTGGGTAGTTCTGGTGCAGCCGCCACGGCGTGGTCGGCCCCTGCTTGGGCAACTTCGCGGTGGCGCGCAGCACATAGCCGGACTTCAGGTCGATCAGCGGCTCCAGCGGTGCGTCGGCCGAGGGGGCCTGTGGCAGGCAGACCCGATAGCCGTGCGCGTCCATGTGGTTCAGCAGCCGGCAGACGTACTGGCTGACCAGGTCGCATTTGAGCGTCCAGGAGGCGTTGGTGTAGCCCAGCGCGAGCGCGAAGTTGGGCACGCCGGAGAGCATCATGCCCTTGTAGGCCACCGTTTCGGACAACTCGACCGGGGTCCCGTCCACCCGCAGCGTCATCCCGCCGATGGCGAGCAGGTTCAGACCGGTCGCGGTCACCACGACGTCGGCGGCCAGTTCGGCGCCGGAGTTCAGGCGCAGGCCGGTCTCGGTGAAGCCGGCTATGGTGTCGGTGACGATCGAGGCGCGTTCGCCGTGCAGGGCGGTGAACAGGTCGCCGTCGGGGACGAAGCACATCCGCTGGTCCCACGGGTTGTAGCGCGGGGCGAAGTGGGTGTCCACGTCGTAGCCCTCGGGCAGTCGGCGGATCGCGTCCTTGCGCAGCAACGACCTCATCAACGCCGGTGCCCGGCGCGAGACGTGGAACGCGAGCATGGCCATGCCGACGTTCTTGGCCCGGATCAGCGGATAGGCGAACCGATCCGGCAGCGCCCGGCGCAACCGGGCGCCCAGTACGTCGCGCGAGGGCAGCGCCATCACGTAGCCGGGCGAGCGCTGGAGCATGGTCACGTGTGCGGCCGTGCGGGCCAGCGACGGGACCAGGGTGACGGCGGTCGCGCCGCTGCCGATCACCACCACCCGTTTGTCGGCGCAGTCCAGGTCCTCGGGCCACGCCTGCGGGTGCACGACCCGACCGGCGAAGTCGGCCAGGCCGGGGAAGTCCGGGGTGTAGCCCTGGTCGTAGCGGTAGTAGCCGGTGCATACGAACAGGAACGAGCAGGTCAACTCGACGCTTTCGGTCGCGGTCCCACCCGGCTCCCGGGTCGTGTTCGCACTCGCGTTCCGGGCCGCGGTCCCGTCCCGGTCGTGCTGCCGGTCCACGCCGGATTCGCCGCCGGTGGGCGTACGTTCGGCCCGGACCGTCCAGCGGGCCGTCTCGCCGGACCACTCGGCGTCGAGCACCCGGTGGCCGAAGCGCACCAGTTCGTCCACGCGGTGCTCGCGCGCGGTGTCGCGTATGTAGTCCCGGATCGCCGCGCCGCCGGCGATCGACTCGGCGGCGGTCCACGGGCGGAAGGAGTACCCGAGCGTGTGCATGTCCGAGTCGGAGCGGATCCCGGGGTAGCGGAACAAATCCCAGGTTCCGCCGATCGCGTCGCGACCCTCCAGGATCAGCACGGACTTGCCCGGCGAACGCTCACGCAGGTGGCACGCGGCCCCTATCCCGGAGAGACCGGCACCGACGATCAGGACGTCGACGTGTTCCGTGGCCATGCCAGTCCCCATTTCGCGACCGGGCGCCGCCGAGGGCACCCGGACCGGGCGGTGCGTACGACACCCCGGAACACACGCCACGAACGACACACGCGCCTGCCGGGTGATGGTGGCCCACCCACGTTATCGACGTGTTGTCGATCCGGTCAACACAGTGTCGAGTCCGTGGGTCGGCGGTAGGGTTCGGGGGTGAGCGACGCGTCCGCGCAGGACACCACCCGTCCGCGCCGGGGCCGGCGCGAGTCCCGCCCCTCGGGCGCCGACCGGGAGCAGGCGATCCTGGCCACCGCCGAGCGACTGCTCGGCGAGCGCGACCTGAGCGGCATCTCCGTCGACGACCTGGCTCGTGGGGCGGGCATCTCCCGACCCACCTTCTACTTCTACTTCGCCTCCAAGGAGGCGGTCCTGCTCGCGTTGATCGACCGGGTCGTCGCCGAGGCCGACGCGGCCTCGACGGCCGCGCCGGACGGGCCGCCCCGGGACCGGACCGCCCACTGGCGCACGGCGATCGACGCCTTCTTCGCCACCTTCCGGGCACATCGCGCGGTGACCCTCGCGGCCGGTCGGGCCTGCGGGACCAACGTCGAGGTGCGTGAGCTGTGGGCTCGGGTGATGGAGACGTGGGTCCGCCAGGCGACCCGCGCGATCGACGCCGAACGCGAGCGCGGCCTGGCCCCCGAGGGGCTGCCCGCGCGCGACCTGGCCATCGCGCTCACCTCGATGAACGAACGGGTGCTGCACGCGACGTTCGCCGCCGAACAACCCGCCCTGGCCGAGGCCGACGCGGTCGACACGCTGCTCGCGATCTGGATCGCCACCATCTACCGGGCCCCCGCCCCACCGCGCTGATCCCGAGGCGGGCCGCGTCCTGGTTCCGCGACGGCGGCGCCCCGCCGAGGTGCGGTCGAACGATCGGGCGCGCGGGGGCATTTGCCGGACTTTGCCAGTGGTCCAGACCTATTGACCGTAAGGTCTGGACCACTTTACCGTCGTGGCAACCGCACCACGTGAGTCTCCGGGCCCGTCCCCGCCCGGGAGGTAGGCGTGCCACGCAGGACGTTCCTTCCGTGCCCGGCCGCGCTCGAAGTGCCGAAAGGGAATCGAGCATGATGGGTCGGACGTCACGCCTGCTGGGAGCCGCCCTGGCGGTCGCCTTCACCGTCGCCGGATCGGTCGCCGCCGCACCGAACGAGGGTGACGCCAAGAACACTTCGCACCGGACGAGCACCGCGAGCGCATCGCTGGGCAGCGTCTGCGCGGTCAAGCCGAAGCCCGCGGGCAAGGTGCTCCAGGGCTACTGGGAGAACTGGGACGGCGCCGTGAACGGTGTGCATCCGCCGTTCGGATGGACCCCGATCACCAATCCGCAGATCGCCGCGCACGGCTACAACGTGCTCAACGCGGCGTTCCCGGTCATCCTCAACGACGGCACCGCTCTGTGGCAGGACGGGATGGACTCGACCGTCAAGGTCGCCACACCGACCGAGATGTGTCAGGCCAAGGACGCGGGCGCCACCATCCTGATGTCGATCGGCGGCGCGGCGGCCGGCATCGACCTCAACTCCCGTGCCGTCGCAGACCGATTCGTCGCGACCATCGTGCCGATCCTGAAGACCTACAACTTCGACGGCATCGACATCGACATCGAGACCGGCCTGGTCGGCGGCGGCAACATCAACACGCTGTCCACCTCGCAGGCCAACCTGGTGCGCATCATCGACGGCATCCTGGCCCAGATGCCGGCCGGCTTCGGCCTGACCATGGCACCCGAGACCGCCTACGTCACCGGCGGCAGCGTGACCTACGGCTCCATCTGGGGCGCGTACCTGCCGATCGTGAAGAAGTACGTGGACAACGGTCGACTGTGGTGGCTGAACATGCAGTATTACAACGGCAACATGTACGGCTGCTCCGGCGACTCGTACTCGGCCGGTACGGTCGCCGGCTTCACCGCGCAGACGGACTGCCTGAACCGGGGCCTGGTCATCCAGGGCACCACGATCAAGGTGCCGTTCGACAAGCAGGTTCCCGGCCTTCCCGCGCAACCGGGCGCCGGCGGCGGCTACATGACGCCCAGTCAGGTGGCCCAGGCGTGGAACCGCTACAGCGGCGGCCTCAAGGGTCTGATGACCTGGTCGCTGAACTGGGACGGATCCAGGAGCTGGAGCTTCGGCAACAACGTCAAGGCCCTCCAGGGCCGCTGACCCGGCACCGACCTGTGCCGTGACACACCGTCCGCCCCGGTCGATCCGGGGCGGACGGTGTGTCACGGCGTACTGCCGCGACCGCGAACCGGCAAAGGTTTTCGTGGTCTGCGGCAACAACCGCCGGCACGGCGGCATTCACGGCCATGGGGGCTGTCCGATGCGGTTGCTCCCGGACGCCGTTGCCGTGATCGAGTCGCTGTGCGCGACGTGTTGGCCATAACGCGCGGCCCGGCGTCGGCTCGGACCATGCCTTCCGAGGGTGCCGTATTCTGGACGAATGGGAAAGACCGTGGGTGAGATGGGGGTCGTCACCGCCTTGGTGCGTTCCGCATTCCTGGTGAATGCGGTGTATGCCGAATCGGGCCGGGAACACGGACTGACCCCACAGCAGGGACAACTGCTCTGCGTGCTGATGCCGCAGCCGTACGGCATGGGCGAACTGGGCGAGATGCTCGGGCTGGCGAAGTCGAGCCTGACCGGGTTGGTGGATCGCACGGTGCAGCGCGGGTTGGTGCGGCGCGAGTCCGACCCGCAGGACCGACGCGCGGTGCGCATCGGGCTCACCGAGGAAGGCGCCCACCTCGCCGAGGAGTTCTACGCCGAGACGTGCCGCCGGGTGGACACGCTGCCGGCCGGCCTCGCCGCCGCCGATCGGGCCAGGCTCGCCGAACTGCTGAGCCGACTGGTGCTGGACAACCAGGTGCCGGCGGTGTTCATGGAGTTGGACGAGGGCCGCTCCGTCGCGATCGGGCGCTGAGACGACGGCGCCCGCGCCGGTCTCGGGAGGTGCCGAACACGGTGAATCGGCCGATGGACAGATCCGCGCCCCTGTGTTCGGCGACCATCCGAGCCGGCAGCACGATGGGTCGTGGTGCGAATGGATAATGTAGGAGGCTCGACCGGTCAGGTCCGCAGGTGCGAGGCGCCGTTGAGGTCGAGGATGGTGCCGGAGGCCCACTCGGCGTCCGGGGAGGCCAACCACACGACGGATGCCGCGATTTCGGCGGGGTCGGCGACGCGACCGAATGGGCTCTGCGCGCGGATGGCGGCGCCTTCGGCCCCGGACAGGCGGTTCGCGACCCGGTCGGTGTCGATGAAGCCGGGGGCGATCGAGGCGACCGCGATGCGATGCGGGGCCAGTGCCACCGCCAGGGATTGGCCGAGCGCGTGCAGGCCGGCTTTGGTGGCGCCGTAGGCCGGATGGTCCGGCTCGCCGCGGAACGCGCCGCGCGAGCCGACGTTGACGATCCGCCCGCCGCTGCCGCGCCTGATCATCCCGCGGGCGGCGAGGTGGCTCAGCCCGGCGGCGCCGACCAGGTTCACCGCGACGTGCCGCTGCCAGGCCGCGACCCACTCGGCGTACCCGGTGTCGGCCGGCGGATGCGGGGTGTTCACGGCCGCGTTGTTGACCAGGACGTCGATCCCGCCCAGCGCGTCCTCCACCTCGGCCACCAGTCGCTCGACCTCGTCCGGCACCGCCAGATCCGCGCCGACCAGTACGTGACCTCCACCCGGCAGGTCCGCCAGGGTGGCCTCGGCCTCCTCCCGCCGCGACCCGTAGTGCACGGCCACCCGGTCGCCCTGGGCCGCGAACGCGTGCGCGATCGCCCGCCCCAGACCCCGTGCGGCACCACTGACCAACACCCGCCTGCCGGTTGCCGGAAAACCCTGTTCGTCGGACACGACGCCCTCCTCGGTTGTCTCGAAGGCAACCGAGCCTAAAGGGTGCCCGCAACCGAGCCGTTGTCCGGCCGGGCAATCGCGGCATACCCGCTCACACGAGGGTGTCGAGGCGATCCGCCATGATCGGGTCTCGTTGGTGATCGGTCCGGGACGGCGGCCCGGTCCCGGCGACTCGTGACGATGCTCCGGTTCCGTCGATCGGGTCCCGCCGCTCAGGTCCCGTCGATCTGCAATTCGACGAACACGTCCGGATCGAAGGGGACCCAGCGGGCCGGGCGGTCGCTGCCCACGATCCGCAGTCGGCACCAGTCCTCGCCGCGGCCGCCGTGCCATCGGGCGTTGATCCGCCCGAGTGCCCAACTGCCGTCGCGATTACGGATCTCCACCGGCTCGTACACCCGACGGATCTCCGCGTCCGGCGGAGTCTGTACCCACTCGGCCCCGGGGCCGTCGGCAGCGGGCCGCTCTCGATGATCATTCGGCACAGTTCCACCCCTGATCCGCAGGCGAAGGAGCGGCCCCGTTCGCGTCGAGGCCACCGAAACCAGGCTTCTACACATCTGTAGAAACCATACATGAAGCCCGCCCGGCTTTCGCCGTCCCCTCGCCCCGACCGGCGGCCCGGGTGCGCGGTCGCCACGGCCGCCGCAACGGGCCGCCACCACAAGCAGGTTCACTGTACGTCCATCCAACGAGTACGCGACGTGTCCGGTGTCGGCGCGCGCCGGCACCGCGTGAGTGCCACAGTGGCGGTAAAGGATCTTCGTGTGGCCCGGTCGCAGGCACGACCGGCGAAACGAGCGGCCTCGGATCCCGAGATCGCCCGCCATCGCGGGTCGTCCGGCACGCACTACGCAGCGCGCCGCCGCGACGGTGCACGGATCGAACCGTTCGCGAGCGAGGCGACGCATGGCAACCAAGCGCACACCCGTCGTGTTCATCCATGGCCTATGGCTGCATTCGACCAGTTGGCGAGGCTGGGCCGAGCGGTTCCGCGAGGCGGGCTACGAGCCGCTCACGCCGGAGTGGCCCGGGGTCCCCGAGACCGTGCTCGCGGCCCGCAGACAGCCCGAGGCGCAGGCCGGCGTCGGCCTCGCCGAGATCTCCGAGGCGCACGTGCGAATCATTAGGGAGTTGGAGACCCCGCCCATAGTGGTCGGCCACTCCGTCGGCGGATTCATCGCCCAGCACCTGCTCGGGCAGGGGTGGGCCGCTGCGGCGGTGGCGATCTGTCCCGGCCAGATCAAGGGCGTGAAGGCGATCGCACCCGCGCAGGCGAGATCGGCCTTCGCGTTCCTGCGCAACCCCGCCAACACCAAGCGCGCGGTGTCGCTGAATCAGGCGCAATTCCGGTACGGCTTCGCGAACGCCGTCTCCCTCAAGGAGTCCGACGACCTGTTCGCGGCGTGGACGATTCCCAGCCCGGCCCGACCGTTGTTCCAACTCGCGCTGGGCAATTTCACGCCGCACTCCGCCGCCAAGGTGGCCACCGACAACGAGACCCGCGGACCGCTCCTGCTCCTGTCCGGAAAACTGGACCACACCGTCCCCGACGCGCTGACCCGCTCGACGCTCAAGCAGTACCGCAAATCCGGTGCGAGCACCGACTATCAACGCTTCGACGACCGGGGCCACTCGCTGATCGTCGACCACGGCTGGCCCGAACTCGCCGAGACCTCCCTCACCTGGCTCACCAAGTCCGGTTTCCCGGAGACCTGACGCTCGGGCCCCGGGAGTCCGGGACGGGGGGAGCGGCGTCACCGCGACGCGGTCGGCGGCCAGTCGGTGGCCGGAGGGATCAGCGGGCGGGTGGGAGTCAGGTGCCAGGGCTGCTGGTCGACGGTGCGGTCGTCGGCCAGCGACACGGTCAGACCGAAGTCGTGGATGGTGGGGCGGCCTTGGGCATGCCACCAGTACCAGGTCGCCTCGACCTCGTCCCACAGTCGGCGCGGACCGGATTGCCGCACGGTGGGCGGATCGCCGATGGCGAAGTCGGCGGCGGCGATCGAGTGGCCGCGGCCGGTGTTCGCGCCGTAGAGCCACAACGTGCCGCCGAGCGCGCCGTGCAGGATCGGTCGGGCCAGGCAGTCGGGCACGCACAGGCCGAGCACCAGGGCCACCGGGTCGAACGGGCCGCCCACCACGTCGTCATAGCCGAGCGAGGTGGTGGTCGGCCGCGCGTAGGCGGCCCAGTCCTCGGGCAGCGCCGCGCCGCCGTAGCGTCCCCAGTGCGGACGGTGTGCGCGCAGCTTCATGAAGGCGGTCGCCAGCGTGAACGGCCCACTCGCGGCTTGCCGTTCCGCGTCCACGACCAGGCGCAGCGCGCAGTCGCCGCTGCCGTAGTCGGTACCCCACGGCAGCACGATCACCGCGCCTGGCGCGGCCTGTTCGATCCACGCGGGTGGCACGCGCCGGACACCGGCGGTGACCTGGATCCGCTCGTACGGGCCGCCCTCCGCGTAGCCGTGGGTGCCGTCGCCGGTGATCACCTCGACGAGGTCGCCGAATCCGGCCGCGTTCAGGTTCTCCCGTGCCCGGTAGGCGAGTTGCGGGTCCACCTCGATCGAGGTCACCCGGCAGCCGCGGGCCGCCAACAGGCCGGCGCTGTAGCCGGTCCCGGTGCCGACCTCCAATACCCGCATCCCGGGCGCCGCGTCCAGGTCGTACAACATCTCCGCGAGCGTGGACGGTGTCGAGGACGACGATGTGGCCAGCCGCCCGGCGGTGGCCCCGGTATGTCGGCCGTCGTCCCACTGGGTCACCAACGCCCGGTCGGAGTACACCGCTCGGCGCCACGCCTCCGGATCGCGGTCGCGGTCCAGCGGGGCGTCGCTGTCGTCGGGCCAGATCCGGGCCGGGACGAAATCCTCGCGGGCCACCATGCCGAACACCGACTCCCAGCCCGCCGGAAGTACGTCCTTGCCCTTCAGTAACGCCGTGAGCGTGTCGGGCCCCACCGTCATGACGCGGGCCGTCGATCGGATAAGACGGACTGACCAGCCATCGAAAGCCAACCTTTCCGGGAGCGATTACGCAACGTACCCTAGAAACCCCGAAGCGTAATCGTCAAGGCAATCAAGGAACTTGCCGTCCCAACGAGGCAGCCCCCGCCCGAGTGCCCGGAGTGGCGATTCCCGGCGGTTCAGATGCTGTCGGCAACACGGCGGTTGCCGCCGTTGAGTTCCTGCCACCGGCGGTAGACGTCGACGGCGGCGGCTTGCGGGTCGTGTCGCATCGGCAGTCGGCGCCGCTCCCAGGGCTTGGCGAACTCTCCGTAGAAGGTGTCGAGTTCGAAGTACTTGCGGTCGTCGACGTAGTGCGGCTCGTAGGCGTCGCGGGTGGTCAGGTACGCCGTCAAGGTCGGCGTCACCGCCAGCCGCAGGCTGCCGCGCGCGAGGTCGGCCACGTCGTGCACGGCACGCTCGGCGGCGGCCAGGTCGCGCAGCGCTCGGCCCACTGACCGAGGAGATGTACGCCCGGCATCCGGGCATCGCCCTGGACGTCGTGGAGACCACCCAGGACCGGATCGAAGCCGGGCTGCCCGCCGACGAGTTCGACCTGGGCATCGCATTCGCCGGCGCGCACCCACCCGGCGTCGGCGCGACTCCGCTGTGCGTCGAGCGACTGAGCCTGGTCGTCGGTACGGGAACCGGCGCGGATCCGGACACCACGACCGGTCGTCCCGCCGCTCCGCTCCGGGTGCGTGACCTGGCCGGGTACGAACTGGCGCTGCTCAGCCACGACTTCGTCACCCGAGGGCACGTGGACGCCTACCTCGCGCGGCACCGGGTGCGACCTCGGATCGCCGTGCAGGCGAACTCGATCCAGGCCCTGATCGAGATCGTCCGGCGCACCCCGTTGGCCACCGTGCTTCCCGACGCGATCACCCACGACCATCCCCACCTGCGCCCGGTCGCCGTCGACCCGCCGCTGCCGGTGCGCACGGTCACCGTGCTGCACCGCGAGGGCGCCTACCGCAGCGCCGCCGCGCGCGCCTTCGCGCGGGTGACCCGGGACGTGGTCCGGGCCCGGAAGTACACGCTTCCTGAGACCGAGACCGGGACCGGGACCGGGACCGGGACCGGGACCGGGACCGGGAGCAAGACCGAGACCGAGACCGGGAGCGAGACCCGGACCGGCGACTGAGCGGGGACCGCAGAACTCAGCGGTCCATGAAGGCGCGCTCCTTGGCCGCGTGGACCGCCGCCGTGAGCCCGGCGATGTCGTACGGGCCGTGGTGTCGACGGCCGTTGACGAAGAAGGTCGGCGTGCCGGAGACCCCGCTCAGGTCCGCCGATTCCTCGTCCTCCGCGATCCGGTCGGCGCCGCGATGGGTGCGCAGCGCGATCCGGAACTCCTCCACATTCAGGCCCAACGCCTCCGCGTGGGCGACCAGATCGCCGGGCCGGAGCGCGTCCTGGCTCTGGAGCAGGCGGTCGAGCATTTCCCAGAACGCACCCTGCTCGGCGGCGGCCTCGGCGGCGATCGCGGCCGGCCGGGCCCTGGGGTGCACGTCGGGCAGCGGGAGGTGGCGCCAGACGTAGCGCACGTCGCCGAAGTCGGCGAGCAATTCGCGGACCACCGGTTCGGCCAGGCCGCAGAACGGGCATTCGAAGTCGCCGTACTCCAGCAGCGTCACCGGGGCGTCGATCGGACCGCGGATGTGGTCGCGCTCGGGATCCACCGGTACGGCCAGGTCGACCAGGCTCTGCGCGGTGCCCAGCAGCGCCCGCGTGCGGGCCGGACGCGGCAGCGCGGCGATCACCAGCGAGACCAGCCAGGTCACCACGAACGAGCACACCACGGCGCTGAGTACGCCCACCTTGGCCTCTTCGAGCCGCTCGCCCTCGAAGGCCAGTGTCGCGATCAGCAGCGACACGGTGAAGCCGACCCCGGCGATCGCGCCGCCGCCCACCACGGCTCCCCAGCCGACCGGCGGGCGCAGCCGGCCGCCGCTGAGTCGGGTGGTCAGCGCGGACATACCGATGATGCCCACCGGTTTGCCCACCACGTAGCCGATCAGGATGCCCAGCGTCACCGGCGAGGTGAAGGCCCGCGAGATCAGCCCGGCGTCCAGCGTGATGCCGGCGTTGGCCAGCGCGAACAACGGGACGATCACATAGCTGGTCCACGGGTGGTACATGCGCTGGAGACGCTCGTTCGGCGACAGGGCCGCCGCCATGCCCAGCCGGGCGGTACGTTCCAGTTCCGGCGTGGGCTGTTCGCGGAACGAGCGGAACAGACCGGTGGCCCGCTCCAGTTCGGCCCGAGACGCCGGGTAGGCGAAGGTCAGCAGGCCCATCACCAGGCCGACCACCACCGGGTCCACGCCCGACTTGAGCACCGCCACCCAGGTGATCACGCCGAGCACGCCATACGCGCTGCCGCGCCGCACCTTCGCGGCGCGCACCAGCACGATCAGCACCAGCATGGCCAGCGCGATCATCAGCGCGGACATGTCGATGTCGTCGCTGTAGGCGACCGCGATCACCACGAGGGCGACGAAGTCGTCGACCACGGCGACGGTCAGGATGAAGGTGTGCAGACGCCGAGGGAAGCGGCTGCCGAGCAGTGCGAGCATGCCCAGCGCGAAGGCCGTGTCGGTGGACATCGCGGCGCCCCACCCGTGGGCCGAGGACTCGCCCGCGTTGATCGCCAGGTAGATCAGCACCGGTACCGCCATGCCGCTGAGGCCTGCCAGCAGCGGCAGGGTCAATCGGCGGCGTTCGCGCAGTTCGCCCATGTCGAACTCGCGCCGGGCCTCCAGGCCGACCACGAAGAAGAACAGGGTCATCAGGCCGCTGTTGACCCACTCGCGCAGATCCAGCGACACGCCGGAGTCGCCGAGTCGCACGGACAGGTGGGTGTGCCAGAGCGAGGCGTAGGAGTCGGCGTCGATGTTGGCCCAGGCCAGCGCGGCCAGGGTGGCGGCGAGCAGCACGGTGGCGCTGCCGCTCTCGGTCCGAATGAACGCCCAGCGCGCGGTGCGCGCTCCGCCCTCGTCGAGCGACTGGCCGGACAGGCCCTCGTCGCTGGTCGGCTGCGTCATCCGTGTGCCCCCTGTGTCCCTGTCGCGCTCCCCGGCTGAACCGGGTCAGAGGATATCGGCAGCGACGCACCAAATGATCTTTCCGCCGCGCCCCGCCGGTGTCCTGCCGCCGCCGCTTCCGGGGAGGAGCAGTCAGGGCCGGGCGATGGCCTTGACCCAGTCGTCTACGGTGACGGCGTTCACCCATTGGGGGAAGAGCGTTTCGGTGAGGAATCGGTGGACCTCGGGGTCGGTGTCGAGGCAGGCGTCGACCAGGACGGTGAGGCGGAAGTCCAGGTCGTTGGCCCGGCACACGGTGTGCAGCACCACGCCGCTGGTGGCGATGCCGGTGAGCACGAGGCTGTCGATGTCGCGGGCCCTGAGCACCAGGTCGAGATCGCTGCCGGAGAACGCGCTGCCACGCCTCTTGGCGACCACGACGTCGCCTGGTCGGGGTGCGATGTCCGGGTGGATCTCGGTGCCGGGGGCGCCCTCGGTGAACAGCCCGGCCTGCACGGCCGCGGACACCATCTTGTTGCGGGGGCTGACTTCCCCGGGGACCGGCCGTAGAGCGATGACCACGTAGATCACCGGGATGCCCTGCGTACGGGCACCGTCGATGGCCTTGCGCAGGCGGGACAGATATCCGGAGCCGTCGTCGGCGATGTCCACGATCTGCTGTTGTACGTCCATCACCAGGAGCGCACTGTTCGCCACGCTTGCCGTCCCTTCGTCGCCGGGAAAGAACCGCCAGTTTGAGGCATCGTCCGTATTGCGGCGGGGACTTCGCAGACTCCGCCGGTGTCGACGGGGGATCGCCAGGTCCCGAGGGCCGGCGACGGCGACGTGACGGCGACGGCGACCGCGTCGAGTCGCGTTGGGCCGGGCCGGGTCGGCGAAGTAGGCGCCTTGCACCAGTTTGGGAGAGTCGATCACCGGAACGTGCTGCACCGGAGCGCTTGTCTGGGGGACTGGGCGCTACCAATGTTATGGATATGTCGCATATTTGTGATCATTCAGCGGCCGTGCCCGGGGGTGTGGGCGGGCAGCCGCTCGGCATGACGCAGCACGATTCATCCCGGGAGTCAGGCGCCGACGAACTGGCCGCGCTGGTGCGGCAGGCTCGTCGGTGGAGCGAGTCGGCGCCGGATCCGGCATCCGGACAGCAGTCGCCCGACGCGTCCGGGGACTCGCTCCGGGCGCGGGTACGACGCCTGGTGGCCAACCGCCCCGACGCTGAACCACCCCGCACCGGTTCGTGACGACTCGGTCGAACCAGGGCGTACGTACGGACGTACGGACGGCCACCGTGCCACGGCCGCCGCCCCGACGACCGCTCATCGCGTACGAACGCCCCGCCGGCATGGTCGACCGGCGACGCGGCGGCCTGTTCGCCCGCGAAGCGCCACGCCCGGCGCTTCGCGGGCGACGGGTGCACGGCGGCTCGTCGGGCGCGCGCGTCGACTATGCTGCCCCGTTCGGCCCAGTCGGCGCCCGCGTCGACTCGGTCGGGCGCGGCGGGCCAGGGCCCGACGCTCGGACGGCGGCGATCGAAACGGGGTTCGGGATCATGGCCGGCGATCAGGTGACCTTGCGGCTGGTGGCCGAAGCGGACATATCCCTCCTGGAGCGGTTCTCGACCGACCCCGAGGCGGTCGGGTCGTTCGCCTGGTACGGCTGGTCGGACCCGGGACGGTGGCGGCGCAACTGGACGCAGAACGGCCTACTCGGCGACGAGGGTGGGCAGTTGCTGGTGGTCCTGGGCGACGAGGTGCTGGGCTTCGTGGCCTGGCGCAGCATCCTCACGTCGCGCGGCTCGCACTGCTGGAACGTCGGGATCAACCTGTTCCCCGAGGCGCGCGGCCACGGATACGGCACCCGCGCCCAACTCCTGCTGGTGCGCTACCTGTTCGCGCACACCCAGGTGGCCCGGATCGAGGCCGGCACCGAGGTGGGCAACCTCGCCGAGCAGCGCGCCCTGGAGAAGGTGGGCTTCACCCGCGAGGGAGTGGCCCGTTCCTACACCTACCGCGACGGCGAATGGCGCGACGTGGTCTTCTACAGCCTGCTGCGCGAGGAACTTCCGCCGCCGACGAGCTAGGCGCCTCAGCGCACGGCGCCTCCCGCCGACGGCCGCAACCCGCCGAAGGATACTTCCCGCCCGAAGCCGCTGCCCTCTGACGCCTGAGAGCGCGCCGTCGAGGCCGCAGCCGGCCCGGCGTCGACGACCGTCCGCATGC
Organism: Embleya sp. NPDC025285; assembly: GCF_055558835.1. Lineage (NCBI taxonomy): Bacteria > Bacillati > Actinomycetota > Actinomycetes > Kitasatosporales > Streptomycetaceae > Embleya > Embleya sp. NPDC025285. The sequence continues at coordinate 78,885 of NZ_JBVHLU010000020.1, read as the reverse complement.
CTCGCCTCCCCGGGAAGCCCGCCGACCCGCCCGCGATACCCGGGAAGCCCGCCACTCCCGGAAGCCCCGTCCCGCTTCCATGTACCGGCTGCGCCCCACCCGCGCCTGGTGGTGTGGCACCGAAACGCGGCCCGACCTTGGTCCGAAGCCACGAAGTCCGTGACCTTCCGATCGCTCTAGCCTCGGGGAAGCGCCGCCGAGAGGCTCCGACGCGACCGTTGAGCTCCAGCCCCGAACCGGCACCCGCCTCACCTCAGGCGGGGGCCGGTTTCGGTGAGTCGACCGGATACCCGTTGCCCGGGTCCGCGACCCGGCGCTCGCGGAACCGGGTCGACCCAGGATCGGGGGCCGCCCGGACGGGCCGACCAGGATGGAGAAAGCCATGGCACGACGTCTGCGTCTGGACGACCTGACCGCGATCACGGTGCCGGCCGAGCCGGCCGTGTCGCCCGACGGCACCCGGGTGGTCTACACCCTGGTCGGCGTCGACGCGGCGAAGGACCGCAACGTGCGCTCGCTGTGGTGGGTCCCGACCTCGGGCGGCGAGCCCCAGCGGCTCACCGAAGGCCCCTCGGACAGCACCGCGGTGTGGTCGCCGGACGGGACCCGGGTGGCGTTCCTGCGCGCCGTCGACGGCCCGCCGCAATTGTGGGTGCTGCCGATCGAGGGTGGCGACGCGCGTCAGGTGACCCGCCTGCCGATGGGCGCCGGCCGCGCGCTGTGGAGCCCCGACGGCACCCGCGTGGCGTTCGGTGCCGTGATCGACACCTACGCGACGGCGGACGAGGACGAGTCCGCCCGGGCCGCCCGGGCGAAGGCGCCGCTGGTCATCGACCGCGTGGACTACCAGGTGGACGGCGCGGGCATGCTGGGCAGCCTGCGCCGGCACGTGCACGTGGTGGACGTGGCCACCGGCGAGGTCACCCGGGTGACCGAGGGCGCCTGGAACGCGAGCGACCCGGCCTGGTCGCCGGACGGCACGCGGCTGGCCTACGCCGCCGGCCCGGACGCGAACGCGGACCTGACCATGCGTTCGGCGGCGTACGTCGTCGACCTCGCCACCCCCGCCGCGCCCGCCGAACGGGTCGGGTCGGCGGAAGGCATGGTGGGTTGGGTCGACTTCACCCCGGACGGCGAGTCACTGCTCGTGCTGGGCGCCGAGCAGACCCGCACCGGGCACACCCGGATACTGCGGGTGCCGCTCGCCGGCGGCCCCACCGTCGACCTGACCGGAGCCCTGGACCGCAATGTGATGCCGGGCGGCTCCGGCTACCCGGGCGGCCTGCCGCAGCCGACGCCCGACGGCCGCGAACTCCTGTTCTGCCTCCGCGAGGCCGGCAACACCCACCTGTACGCGCTCGACCTCGAAAGCGGCGACGCGCGCCTGGTGGTCGGCGACACCGGAAGCTCCGTCTCGGGCCTGTCCGTGTCCCGCAGCCCCGGTGGCGTCGCGTTCGTGCTGTCCACCACCACCTCGTACGGCGAGATCGCCATGGTCGATCCGGCCGGCGGCACCGAGCGGGTGCTCACCGCGCACGGCACGCAGGCCCTGCCGGACGTGGAGCTGTTCACCCCGATCGACCGCCGGTTCACCACCTCCGACGGAACCGTGGTGCACGGCCGCCTGCTGCGCGACCCGCAGGTGACCGGCCCCACCCCGCTGCTGCTGGACATCCACGGCGGACCGCACAACGCGTGGACCGGTACGGCCGACTCGGTGCACCTCTACCACCAGGAACTGGTCGCCCGCGGCTGGACGATCCTGACCCTCAACCCCCGGGCCAGCGACGGTTACGGCGAGGACTTCTACGCCGCCACCGTCGGCAACTGGGGCACGATGGACGCCCCGGACTTCCTGGAGCCGCTGGACGAACTGGTCGCCGAGGGCATCGCCGACGCGCAGCGGCTGGCCGTCACCGGCTACAGCTACGGCGGCTACATGACCTGCTATCTCACCAGCCGCGACCAGCGCTTCGCGGCGGCCGTCGCGGGCGGCGTGGTCAGCGACCTGAACAGCATGGCCGGCACCTCCGACCTGGGCTCCTACATGGGCTGGGCCGAGTTCGGCGGCACCCCGTGGGACGACGTCGACCTGTACACGCGGTCGAACCCGTTCACCAAGGTCGGCGACGTGCGCACGCCCACGCTGATCCTGCAGGGCGCCGCCGACGTGCGGTGTCCGCTCGGCCAGGCCCAGCAGTGGTTCGGCGCGCTGCGCGAACGCGACGTGCCCGCCCGGATGGTGCTCTACCCCGACGGCTCGCACCTGTTCATCCTCGACGGTCCGCCCTCGCACCGGCTGGACTGGAACCGCCGGATCGTCGACTGGGTCGAGCGCTACGCCGGATCCGCCGGCCGCACCCGGCCCGCCCCGCTGGACGCCGCGCACTGGCAGCGCCGCCTGTCCACGCTGGCCGAGCGGCACCGGATTCCCGGCGCGACCCTGGGCATCCTGCGCTTGGACGAGCACGCGCCGGACGACCTGGTCGAGGCCGCCTACGGCGTGCTCAACCGGAACACCGGGGTCCCGGTGACCGCGGACAGCGTGTTCCAGATCGGCTCGATCACCAAGCTGTGGACCACGACACTGGCCATGCAACTGGTCGAGGACGGCCTGCTCGACCTGGACCAGCCGCTGATCGAGGTACTGCCCGAACTACGGCTGTCCCGAACTGAGTTGGCCAAGCAGATCACCATGCGGCACCTGCTCACGCACACCAGCGGCATCGAGGGCGACCGGTTCATCGACAGCGGGCGCGGCGACGACTGCCTGGCCCGGTACGTGGCCGGCCTAGAGGACGCGGCGCAGGTGTTCCCGCCCGGCGGCGCGTGGTCGTACTGCAACACCGGCTTCAATCTGGCCGGACGGGTGATCGAACACCTCACCGGAAAGACCTGGGACCAAGTGCTGCGCGAGCGGCTGAGCGGGCCGCTGGGCCTGGAGCGCACGATCACACTGCCCGAGGAGGCCCTGCTGCTGCGCGCGGCGGTCGGCCACGTCTCGCAGGACGGCGGCGACCCGCAGGTCGCGCCGGTGTGGATGTTGCCTCGCTCGGCCGGACCCGCCGGTCTGATCGGTTCCACCTCGGCGGAGCTGTTGCGGTTCGCCCGCCTGCACCTGGCCGACGGCGTCACCGCCGACGGCAAGCGACTCCTGGGCGCGGAGCATGTCGTCGCGATGCGCGAGAAGCACGTCGACATGCCCGACCTCGCGGCCATGGACGCGTCGTGGGGCCTGGGCTGGCACCGCTACGCGTGGGACGGCCACGAGGTGGTCGGCCACGACGGCGGCACCATCGGGCAGTACGCGTTCCTCCGGGTCCTGCCCGAACAGGGCCTGGCGGTGGCGCTGTTGACCAACGGCGGAGACGCGCCGGAGTTGTACGAGGACCTGTTCCGGGAGATCTTCGCCGAGGTCGCGCAGGTCGCGTTGCCCGCGCCGTTCGCCCCGCCCGCACAACCTCCGGCCGTCGACCCGGAACGCTACGTCGGCGTGTACGAACGCGCCATGCAGCGCTTCGAGGTGCGGGCCGGCGCCGAGGGCGAGGGCTTGGTGCTGCGGATCGAACTGACCGGGGAAATAGCGGAAAGCCTGCCGGACGCGGTGCGGGAATTGCCGCTGGTCGCGGTCGCCGAGGACCTGTTCGCGATGCGCGAGCCCGGATCGGTGATCTGGCGCCCGGTGACCTTCGGAACCTTCGAGGGGGGCGGGCGCTACCTGTTCAGCGGTCAGGTCACCCCGCGTCGGGACTGAGCCTCCGGCTCCGCGCGAGCCCACCCTCGGCGGGCCGCGATCGCTCCGCTCCGCTACCGCTCCACCCCGAGACCGCTCCACCCGATACCGCGTCTACCCCGGACGCGGTCCCGATCACCGCGTTCCCCCCGTGACGCGGTGTCGACCGGCCCGTCGCCCCGGCTCCCTGTGCCGAGGCGGCGGGCCGGTTCGCGTGCGGCCCGGGTCGCGGGTGACGGGGGCGGTCGGGAACGCACTCGCGGGAACGGGGACCACCCGATCGGCTCTCGGCCGGATGCGGCCGGCCGGGTGAGCCATGCGGGTACCGCGTGCCGGATCGGTCCGGATCGTCCGGTTCGGGCCAGCATGGGCCGGGAGACGCGATCAGTGGACCGTACCCGGCGCGGCCAAGGAGCACGACGATGGACGAGTTGACCACACGGGTCGACGGCATGCTCGACAACCTGTGCGACGACCTGCGGCGACTCACCCGGATTCCGTCGATCGCCTTCCCGGGGTATCCCTCGGAGCCGGTGACCGAGGCCCACGACCTACTGGTCGAGCTGCTGCGCGAGGCCGGCGTGCGGGATGTCGGCGCGTTGCGGCTGCCGGACACCGCGCCGGTGATCACCGGCCACATCCCGCCGCCGCACCCGGACGCGCCGACCGTGCTGCTGTACGGGCACTACGACGTACAGCCCGCCGGCGACGAGACGTTGTGGACGACGCGGCCGTTCGAGCCGACCGACGTCGACGGCGCGATCCACGGGCGCGGCGCGGCCGACGACAAGTCGAACCTGATCGTGCACCTGGGCGCGCTGCGCGCCTTCGACGGGCGTCCGCCGGTGGGCATCCGGATCGTGTTCGAGGGACAGGAGGAGTACGGCAGCGAGTTCGACGACTACCCGCAGGCCCACCCGGACGAGTTCGCCTGCGACGCGATGGTGATCGCCGACATGGGCAACATCCGCCCGGGCACCGGCACGCTGACCGTCGCGCTGCGCGGGGTGGTCGAGGTGATCGTCGAGGTGCGCACCCTCGAAGAGGCCAAGCACAGCGGCAACTTCGGCGGCGCGGCCCCCGACGCGCTGCTGGTGCTGCTGCACGCGCTGTCCGCGTTGCACGACGCGAAGGGCGACGTCACGGTGCCCGGTCTGCGCCGCGAGCAGTGGTCGGGCGGCGGCTGGAACGAGGACGAGTTCCGCCGGCTTGCCGGCATCCGCGACGGCATGCCGCTGATCGGCACCGGGAACCTCGGCTCGCGCCTGTGGTCGGGACCGGCGATCACGGTGACCGGCCTCGACGCGCCCTCGGTTGCGAAGGCCGCGTCCGCCGTGGTGCCGGCCGCCCGGGCGAAGCTCAACATGCGCTGCCACCCGGCCCAGGATCCGGCCCAGGCACAGCGTCTGCTGATCGAGTTCCTGGAGGGCCTGCGGCCGTTCGGGGTACCGCTGACGGTGACCCAGGCCGGGGCGCCCGGGTCCGGGTTCGCCGCGGCCACCGACGGGGTGGCCTACCAGGCGGCGCACGAGGCGCTGCGCACCGCGTGGGGCGCGGAGCCCGTACACGCGGCGGCGGGCGGGTCGATTCCGCTGGTCAACAGCCTGGCGGCGGCCCAACCCGGCGCGGAGATCCTGCTGTTCGGGGCGCAGGACAGCATGTGCAACCTGCACGGGCCCAACGAACGGGTGTTGGTGAGTGAACTGCGCGACGCGGTGGTGGCGGAGGCCGCGTTCTTCACCGCGTACGCCAAACGGTTCCGGCGCGGCTGAGCCGCGGAGCACGACTGCGGTTGTCGTTCGGGCCGTTCGTGCGGTGCCCGTTGACCCACCCCCGTAGCCACCAGCACTCGCAAGGAGCAGCGTGTGAGTACCGATCAAGCCCCGGCCGAGGCCGAGGACGAGGCACCCCCGCCCAAGGGCGGGTTCCGCTTTCCCAGCGCGCTGACGGTGCTGGCGATCGTGACGCTCGCGGTGTGGGCGCTGACGTTCGCGATCCCGGCCGGCGAGTACGAGCGCGGCGAGGACGGCAAGCCGGTCGCGGGCAGCTACCACCACATCAAGTCGCCGGAGGACTTCGTCCAGCGGCTCAACGACCTGTTCCTGTCGCCGGTCAACGGCTTGTACGGGATCAAGGACCCGCAGAGCGGTCAGGTCACGCCGGACAACTCGGGCGATCTGTACGGCAGTGCGGCGGTGTTCCTGTTCGTGCTGGCGATCGGCGCGTTCATCACCGTGGTGTTCGCGACCGGCGCGCTGGATCGAGGCATTGCCCGGCTGGCGCACCGACTGCGCACGCGCGGTGCGGTGTTGATCGCGGCAATCATGACGGTGTTCGCGATCCTCGGCTCGGTCGAGGGCTTCGCCGAGGAGACGCTCGGGTTCTACGGCCTGATCGTGCCGTTGATGCTGGCGCTGGGCTACGACCGGATGGTGGCTACCGGCACGATCATCCTGGGTGCGGGCGTGGGCGTGTTGTGCTCGACGGTCAATCCGTTCGCGACCGGCGTCGCGTCGTCGGCGGCGGGGATCTCGCTGGGCGACGGGATCGTGTTGCGGCTGGCGATGCTGATCGTGCTGACCGCGGTGACCATCCTGTACGTGGTGCGGTACGCCCATCGGGTCAAGGCCGATCCGTCCCGTTCGCTGGTCGGATTCCTGCCGGGGGACCGCGAGGCGGCGGAATCGGCGGCCACCGGCAGCGAGCCGCCGCCGCTGACCCGTACGCATCAGCTGGTCCTGGTCGCGGTGACCATCACCTTCGTGTTCATGATCTTCTCGATCATTCCGTGGGCGCAGGTGCTCACCGGCGAAGCGGACGCCACCCCGTACGGCTGGGAACTGGACTGGTCCTTTGCCCAGTTGGCCGCGCTGTTCATCGTGGCGGCGGTGATCGTCGGGGTGTTGGCCCGGCTCGGCGAGAAGAAGCTGGCGGAGACGATCATCCAGGGCGCGGCCGACTTCATCTCACCGGCGCTGATCATCATGTTGGCGCGCGGGGTCACCGTCATCATGAACAACGCGCAGGTCACCGACACGGTGCTGCACTCGATGGAGGGCGCGGTCTCGGACGCCTCCTCGGCGCTGTTCGGCGTCCTGATCTTCTTGGTGAACCTGCCGATGGCGTTCCTGATCCCGTCCACGTCGGGGCACGCGACCTTGGCGATGCCGATCCTGGCGCCGCTGGCCGACTTCGCGGATGTGCCGAGGGCGTTGGTGGTGACGGCGTGGCAGTCCGCGTCGGGGTGGATGAACCTGTGGGTGCCCACCACTGCGGTGATCATGGGCGGCGTGTCGCTGGCCAAGGTCGGCTATAACCAGTACCTACGGTTCGCGGCACCGTTGCTCGGGATCTTGTTCGTACTGATCTGCGGGTTCCTGGCGTTGGGTTCGGGGTTGTCCTGACCGGGAGGCGACGGGCCCGGCACGCACGGGCCCGTCGGCGACCGGTGACGTCAGGCACGCAGCGACGCGGTGAGGGCGGTCCACGAGGCTGCGCCGATTATGAGGTGGCCGATGCCCGGGGCTTTGCTGTCCCGGACGGGGACGAGCGTGGCGGCGACGCCGACCTCCACGCAGTTTCCGCCTGCTTGGTTGCTGTAGGAGGACCTGCGCCAGTCGACGGATTGGTATGCGGGCCTGGTCATATGTCCCCTGCCATATATTCGAGCATTTCCAGCGAGAGTACCGGCGGCAGGGCAAGCTGTTGAACGCGTCCGAAGGATGTTTCGTACCGTCGGACATCGGCCGGATCCTCGTACAGGCGACCGTAATCTGCGCCTTCCGTGTAGGCCGCCTCGGAGCCGTTGGGAAGCGTCAACATCGAGAGCGAGCCGCCCATCGAAGGATGCTCTCCCTCCGCGAAGCACAGTACGTGCACCGTGATCTCGGGCAGGTTTGCCATGGCCCGCAGGTGCCGAAGTTGGGTCACCATGATTTCGCGACTGCCGACCGGCCGCTGTAGGACCGACTCATCAAGGATCACCGACAGGCTCGGAGCGTCGGTGCTCTTCAGGCGCTTCTGCCTCGCCAATCTCAGGCGGACCTGCCTTTCAGTTTGCTCCGGATCCAACACGGTCCGCAGAAGGGCGCGCGCGTAGTCCTCCGTCTGGAGCAGTCCTGGCACGGCATGCGCTGCGTACTCCCTGATTTGGGTCGCCTTCTCCGCCAGTTCCATGAACCGCGCCACCCAGTTCGGGAAGCTCTCGCGATCCAGGTAGCCCCAGAGGTCGATCAACAACCCCTCCGCTCCCAGGACTTTGTCCAGGTCTGCCGCCTGTTTCTCCGTCGGAGGATGGCCCAAGGCGCGTTCGATCTGCCCGATGCGTGAGTAGTGCATTCGGTCGGCAGCGTGGCCCAGCTCTGTCTGTGTCATCCCCCGGGCCGTGCGCAGCAGGGCGACGCGTCGTCCGAACAGAGCAGCGAACGACGAGCCGGGGTTCATCTCGGCGACCAAGATCATCCGTTCTTAAGTCTCGAACCTTAAAAACTTGGGGCCTTTGCACCATAGTTCCGCGTGCCGATGCTTGTTCACAGAGTGGCCGAATCAGTACTGGCGGCAACCGAGAGGACAGGTATGCCCACTCCCCAGAGCTATCCCGAAGACCCCCGTGAGTGGACCACGGACGACGTGGCCCGTTTCTGGAAAGCCAACGCCAAGCGCGCCGTCCGTTGCGAACTCTCCGGCCGAATCGGCACGTTCGCCGCCGTCATCAGCCTCCAGGCGTTCGTGCGCCTGCCCGGCGGCACCGAGTTCCGCACCCATTGCGGCAACCTGCGGGTGCTGGAGGAGGCGGGGCGCGATGTATCGCGAGGGTGACTGGGTGGAACCGGCCAACGAGGCGGTGTGCCGGGTGCGTCACCCCGGACAGATCCTGATGGCGCAACCCCTCCCCGACGGGCACCAAAGGCTCACGGTCCAACCCCCGGGTGGCCGGATCGCCTGGGCGATGCCCTCAGACAGCGTGCGCCCGGTCCAACCCCCGGCCCGGCCCGCCCCCTGAACCGCCGCACCGCAGTCACTGGCCTGGCTGCGGTGCGGCCCCGCCTCCCACGCGCGGGAAGACCGAATCGGAGGTACGCCGATGAATGCGCACGACGCACTCGGCCGCATCGGCCACAAGGTCAAACACAAGGACGAGAGCCTGCGAACAACCCACCCGCCCGGCGAAATCGAGCACATCGACCCGCACACCGCCCAGGCTCACATCCAACCCTTCGACCCGACCCGCCCCCTATGGATCGCCCCCCTCGCCCACCTCGTCCCGGACGACGCCATCTGGTACCCGAGCGACGGCGCACCCCCCGCCAGATCCAAGCCCTTCCCCATTCCCCCCGGCACCCGAGCCCCACGCAGCTACGGCTGCTACCGCCTTTGACGCCCCCGCGACCATCAGCTCGCATCACGAGGAGCCGGCGGTATGCGCATCCCAGTCATTCGGCGATTGCACCTTCGTTCGCCCCTCGGAACAAGGTCCGGCCGCATCGGCGGTTGTGGTCGCCGGGGCCGGATCGGCTCCAGGTTCCTCGGTGCGGGAGCCGGCCATGCGGCGAAGCAGGGCGGTGACCGGCGCCGTCCGCCGACGCCGACGGCACCGGTGGACGGCCTGGCGCCCACTCCCACGCCGCCCACCGGGCTGCTCCCGTGGCAGGCGCGAGAGAGGGCTACTCTTCGTGCGATCGTGAAGATCACGAACCACGGGGGTGGCGAACGCATGGGATCACGATGGCGTGGCTGGACGGCCGTACTGGCCATGACATTCACCGCAGGCTTCGCGGGGGTGCCCGCCGCGCGCGCTCATTCGACGGATCCCAGTGATCCGCAGGCGAGTACGGCGACGCGCGACGTGCGGGACTGGTTGGCCCATCTGCCCAACCGGGCGCAGAACCGGGTGGTGTCCGGGCAGTTCGCCGGGTACAGCGGGAAGACCTTCTCGTTGGCCCAGGTGAATGAGCTGAAGGCGCAGACCGGCGCGAATCCGGGGCTGTTGGGCTGCGACTACGGGCACGACGGAAACACCATCGACCACACCTGCAACGCGACCTTGAAGGACTGGTCGGCCGCCGGCGGACTGGTCACGGTCAGCGCCCACTTGCCCAATCCCGATCAGCCGGACTGGAACGGGCTGTTCACCAAGTTGCCGACCTTCGACCGGCTCACCGACCGCGGCACCGGCACGGGACAGCGTTGGCACGCGGAGCTGGATCGGGTCGCCGAGGGTCTGCGCGAACTCGCCGCCGCGAACGTGCCGGTGCTGTTCCGGCCGCTGCACGAGATGAACGGCGACTCGTTCTGGTGGAGCGCGCAGGACCCGCAGACCTTCGCCGAGGTGTGGCGGGACATGTACACCTACCTGACCGACGTCAAGGGCCTGCACAACCTGCTGTGGGTGTACGCGCCGGACTGCAACTACGGCAAGCGCTCGTCCTACTACGCGGGCGGCGCGTACACCGACGTGGTCGGCCTCGACTGCTACGTCCGCGAGCCCGCGGCGGTCCAGGGATACGACGAACTGGTCTCGCTGGGCAAGCCGTTCGCGTTCGCCGAGATCGGTCCGCGCAGCGGTGCCGGTGGTTCGATCGACGCGCCGCTCGACTACGGGAAGTGGATCCAAGCGATCCGCACCCGATTCCCGGCCACCGCCTACTTCATGGCGTGGAACGACCAGTGGCGTCCGACCGCCAACACCGGCGCGGGCCGACTGATGACCGACCCGTGGACGATCGTGCGCGGCGAGATCGCGACCGCGGCGCGCACCGAGGGCGCACCCGCCCCGGTCGGCACACCTGTTCCGCTCGCCGACTTCGAAACCGACACCCAGGGCTGGGGCGGTTATCGCGTGCTCGCCGGACCGTGGTCGGTGGCCGAATGGGCCGCGCAGGGCAGCCGATCCCTCAAGGCGGACATCGACCTCGCCGCACCGGAGGCTTACCTGAACCGGGTCGCGCCACGCGACCTGTCCGCCTACCGGGCGCTGACCGCTACCGTGCGCACCGCCGAGTGGGGCGACCATGCAGCCGGTACCACCGCCAAGCTCTACGTGCGCACCGGCGCCGGGATGACCTGGTACGACGGGGGAGCGGTCCGGATCGGCCCGGACGGCGCCGTGTTGCGCCTGGACCTCGGTCGGGTCACCGACCTGCGGGACGTACGCGAGATCGGCGTGCTGTTCACCTCCGCACCGGGCGCGAGCGGACGAACAGCGGTGTACGTGGACGATGTTGCCGCGATCGCACCGCCGACCGTGGTGTCCGGCTTCGAGTCCGGGACGGACGGCTGGACCGGATACCTGACCGGCACCGCGCCGGCGAGCAGCGCCGAATGGGCGAGCGAGGGCACCCGCTCGCTGCGCGCCGAGATCGACCTGGCGGCACCCGAGTCCTACCTGAACCGCCGGGCCGTCCTGGACCTGACGGGACGTCGGGTACTCGCCGTCACGGTCCGTTCCGGCGCCTCGGGCGGCACCGCCAAGCTCTACGTGAAGACCAGCGCCTCGAACACCTGGTACGACGCGGGTGCCGTCCCGCTAAGTCCCGAACCCCGCACACTCACCCTCAACCTGGCCGCCGTGGGCTCCCTCCACGACGTCCGGGAGATCGGCGTGCAATTCGAGCGCCGGAACGGCGGGTCCGGCACGGCTCCGATCTTCGTCGACGAGGTCACGGTGCGCTGATCGGGCGCTGAACGGGCGGCGATCGGGGGTTGATCGGGCGCCGATCGGCCGCTTGCGGGCCGAACCCGGGACCGGCGCGCCGGTGCGTCGGTCCCGGGGGTGCGGGGGTGTGCCGACGGGGCGCGGTCAGGCGGGTTCGGTGGCGCGCTCCGGCTCCGGTGCCCCCGATGCCTCGGCCTCGCCCGTCGCCTCGGCGGCCTGCTTCGCCTCGACCGCCCGTTCCACCTCGGCCAACCGGTCGAGCAGGGCCGGCGGCAGCGGGCCGACCAGGGTGCCGGCGAAGGCGTGCCGCAGGGCGGCGGCGCGCATCTCGGCGACCAGGGTCTGGGTGACGGTGCCCGGGACGACCCAGCCGCCGTGCAGGTGGCCGAGTACCCGCATGCCGGCGGCGGGCACATCTGCCGCGCGCAGCCGGGCCAGGTACTCCTCGGCCTGGTCGCGCAGCGGGTCGTGTTCGGCAACGAAGATCAACGCCGGGGCCAGCCCCGACAGATCGGTGCCGTGCAGCGGCGAGACCAGCGGGTCGGTGGCGTCGGCGGAGTCGGCCAGGTAGTGCCGGGCGAATATGTTGAACTCGGTGGGCGTCAGGCCCGGTTTGCGCCGTGCGCCGGGCACGACCGGCTCCTCCGCCATCGGAGTCAGGTCGACGGCGGCGGCGTCGAGCACCTGGAGGCTGGGCTGCGGCAGACCCCGATCGCGCAGCGCCAGGCACATCGCGGCGGCGAGGTTGCCGCCCGCACTGGCGCCCCCGATGGCCACCTTGGTCGCGTCGATGCCCAATGCGGCGGCGTTCTCCAACAGCCACGCGTAGGCGGCGAGGCAGTCCTCCAGCGGGGTGGGGAAGGGATGTTCGGGGGCGAGCCGGTAGTCGACGTTGACCACGGCACACGGGACGAGCGAGGCGACCGGTCCGCACTCGGCCTCGGCGGTGTCCAGATTGCCCAGCACCCAGCCGCCGCCGTGCAGGAAGAAGTAGGCAGGCACCGGGGTTTCCGGCTGCTTGGGTCGCAACACCCTTACGGCGATGGTGCCGTCGGTGACCGGCACCCGGTGCTCGGTGACCTCGAGGTCGGGTCCGTACGGGAACTTGACCAGGGTCATCACGGCGGCCGACTGCGCGCGCCGCACGTTCAGGTCGGCGCTCTCGGGCTGGGCCCCGGCGGCGACACGCTCCAAGAGCCGGCGCACGGGCGGGTCGATGATCATGGGCTTCTCCTTCGCTGAACCGGCCGTCGAGCCGGGGTCGGTGGGGACACGGGCGGTGCTCTCGGTGCCGCGATCGATGCCGGTCGCGGCACCGCGCCCGGCGCCGTTCTCGACCTCGGGCGGCCCATCGGTCTGGGCATCCCGCTCGTGCAGGGCGTCGATCCGCCCGGTGGTGATCACCCGCCGATAGGCGCGTGCGCTGGGGCGGACGATCCGGCGCAGGTCGTCGTCGCGGTCGATGCCGACCAGCCCGAAGCGGGGCCGATAGCCGTGCGTCCACTCGAAGTTGTCGAACGCGGACCAGTGCAGATAGCCGCGTACGTCCACGCCGTCGGCGAGCGCGGCCCGTACCGCCCGCAGGTGGCTGTCCAGATAGGCGACGCGCTCGGTGTCGTCGGTCGTGGCGATGCCGTTCTCGGTGATGTAGATCGGCAGACCGGTGACCTTGCCGGCCTGGCGGAGCATCTCGGTCAGGCCCCCGGGGTAGACCTCCCAGCCCATCTGTGTCGTGGGCGCGCCCGGCGGCGCGTTGCCGAGGTCGGAGTGCTCGGCGGCGGCGTCCGCCCGGGCCCGCGTGTAGTACTGGACGCCGACCCAGTCGCCGGGGTCGGCGGTGTCGCGCAGGTGCTCCAGGTGCCGCTGGACCAGCACGTCCCGGAACCAGTCGGCGAGTTCGGCGTCCCGGGGGCTGTCCGGGTCGGCCGGTTGGATGAACGGGAGTTGCAGGCACACGCCGGACCGGGTGTCCGGCGAGGTCGCCCGCAGTGCGGCCACCGCGGCGTCGTGCGCACGCATCAGCGTGTGGTTGACCGCGACGGTCTCGCCCCGATCGCGGTGCCCGGGTGGGTGGTTGCCCTTGAGATAGCCGTTGAACGCGACGATCTGCGGCTCGTTGATCGTGCACGCGAACGGGATTCGATCGCCCAGGCGTCGCCCGACCTCCTCGGCGAAGGCGCCGAAGACCTCGGCGGCGTCGTCGGCGAGCCAGCCGCCGCGCGCGGCGAACCAGCGCGGCAGGGTGAAGTGGTGCAGCGTGACGAACGCGGTGATGTCGTGCCCGCGCAGCCCGTCCAGCACCCGGGCGTAGTGGTCGAAGGCGGCGAGGTCCCACACCCCGGGCCCGAGGGCCAGCCGGGACCACTCGATCGACAGGCGGTGCGCGTTGTGCCCGAGTTCGGCCAGCAGCGCGATGTCGGTGGGCCAGCGCTCCCACTGGGCGATCCCGGGACCGCTGACCTCGGCGGTATGTCCGGCGTTCTCCCAGTCGACCCAGTCGTTGGCGCCCTGACCGCCCTCGACCTGATGGGCCGCGGTGGACGCGCCCCACAGGAAGTCGGCCGGGAAGTCCCGAACCGGGAAGTCCGCTACCGGGCAGCCGTGTTCCGCGAGGTCCCGTGCGCCGGGTGTACTCATCCTTGTACCTCCTCCTCGGGTGTGCCGGCGGTGACCGGCTCGGTGTCGGCGGCCAGGTCCCGGATCAGGGTTCGCGAGTACTCCTCGATGCAGACGACGAGGTCGACCATCTCGGGGTCGAGCAGCCACTGCGAGGCGATGCCGTCCAACGTCGCGAGGATCTCGATCGCCTTGAGCTGCGGGTCGACGTCGGGGCGCATCTCCCCGCCGTGCTGGCCGTCGCGGATCATCCCGGCGACGACGGTGCGCATGTCGCGGTAGCGGCGTACGAAGAAGTCGTGTTCGGGGTCGCCCGGGTCCAGGTTCTCCGCGAGCAGCACCGCGAAAAGCTTGGCCAGGCCCGGCTGGTCACGGTTGCGGTGAGCGAACGCGGGCATCTCGCGCAACGCCTGGAGCCCGCCCACTTCGGCGATGTCCCGGGCGAACGCCTGGCTTTGCAGGTCCCGGTGCTCCACCACGGCACGGAGCAGGCCCTGCTTGCTGCCGAAGTGGTAGAGCAGGCCGGGTTCGGTGATGCCGACGCGTTGGGCCACTTCCGTCATGCCGGTGCCGCGGAAGCCGGCGCGGGCGAACAGCTCGGACGCGGCGGCGACGATCTCCCGCCGCCGTTCGGCGCCCTTCGCGGTGGCCGCCTTGGCCGCCCGGGCGCGGCCGACGGTGGGTTTACGTGCATCCGAATTCTCAGTCACATCGCCACTCTAGATTATTTACTTAGTTGTTAGTAAGTTCCTTGGAGTCGAAAGTCCACGACATCCTGGATCGGAGCTCACGCCATGAGCAGATCGAGACTCGTCCTCGCGTTGGCCGCGCTGACCCTGACCCTGACCGTCGCACCGACCGCCTCCGCCGGGGGTGGGCAATCGGACAAGAGCCTGACCAGCCCCCTGGCCGAGACGGTCTGGCTGTGTCGACCCGGCCTGCCCACCAACCCCTGCAACCAGGACCTCGCCGGCAATCCGCAGACCCCCGGACCCGGCGGCGCCTTCACAGCGCGTTACTTCAACGGGGCGACCACCACCCTCGACGCGACCGCCGTGCACCCCGACGGCTCGCGCACCCCCGAGCCCTTCGCCGGCCCCACCGACCCCCAGGTCGACTGCTTCTACGCGTACCCCACCATCGATCTGCTGCCCAACCCGCTGCTGCGCCTGGGTTCGCTGCCGCCCATCCCCTCGAACAGCGAACTCGCCGGCACCCTGATGCAACTCGGCCGATTCACCGACACGTGCCGCGTGTTCGCCCCCGTGTACCGACAGGCGTCGCTGACCGAACTCCTGGTCGGCGGCTTGGGCATCCCACCGGACGCCGAGACCGGGTCGATGGACGTACGCGACGCCTGGCGCGACTACTGGGCCAACCACAACACCGACCCGGTCACCCACAAGCGGCGTGGCGTGGTCATCCTCGGCCACTCGCAGGGCACCGGCGTGCTGACCCGGATGATGCAGCAGGAAATCGACGGCAACCCGGCCGTGCAGGACCGGTTGGTGTCGGCAGTGCTGCTCGGCGGCTACATCCAGGTGCCGATCGGCGGCACCCAGGGAGGCGGCAACGATTCCGCGTCCACCTTCCAACGCATCCCCACCTGCGTCCGGTCCGGACCCCAGGCGCCGATCCCGACGGGGTGCGTGGTCGCCTACAACGGCTACGCACTGCCCGACGGCGGACCGTTGCCCGCCGGATCCGCCTTCGGGCGCTCCACGGTGCCCGGTCACCGGATCGCCTGCGTCAACCCGGCCGCACTGCTGCGCGGCGCACCCGCCGACGGCGTGACGCCAGTGGACATGTACATGCCGACCAGACGGCTCGTGAGCGGCAACTGGCTCAACCCGCGCGGCCACCTGGGTCACCTGCTCAGCTCGTACGACCTGGCCGACGACCCGTCCGGCTACACCCGATATCCGAACAAGGTGAGCGCGCGCTGCGCCTTCACCCAGGACTCGACCGGCACCGCGAGCTGGCTCGATGTCACGGGTGGTGACGGCCTGTTCCCTCAGGCCGGCCTGTCCGCCGTGCTGGGCACCCACACGGTCGACTACAACCTCGCCATGGGCGACCTGTCCGCCCTGATCAGCGCGCAGGCGAGCACCTGGCGCGCGGCCCACCCCGGCTAGCCGCACCCGAGAAGAACACGCGGTCGACCGCCGAGCGCACCCGTACCCGGGAGCCGCTCGGACGGTGATTCGAGCATGCCGCAAAAGTCGGCCGAAATGCCCGGCAGCCATGGGGTCGGACCCGCAGCGGCCACCATTTCGGCCGACCCATCGGATCGAAGAATTCGATTTCCGAATTCGTCCCGCGAATTCGACTAAGGACCAGTCATGACCATCCTGGGACGCCGCCGCGTAGCGGCCCTCGCCACCGCCGCCCTCGTGGTGACCGCCGCCGCCGGTTGCGGTGGCTCGAACACCTCGAAGTCCACCCGCGGCAAGACCCTGACGCTGGCCGCTGCGGCCGACGCGACCAGCCTGGACCCGGCCAAGGGCGCCGGCGGCAACGGACTCGCCTACCTGCAACCGCTGTACGACTCGCTCACGACGGTCAATCCGGACCAGAGCGTGGGCCCCGGACTGGCCTCCTCGTGGGCCTACACCGACCCGGAGCGCCGACACCTGCGGATGACCCTGCGCGAGGGCGTCACCTTCTCCGACGGCACACCCTTCGACGCGACCGTGGTCAAGCAGAACCTGGAACGCACCGCCGCCGCCAACGGCCCGTCCTCGTTCGCCGTCGCCGCGATCGCCGGCATCACCGTGACCGGGCCCACCGTGGTCGAACTGGCCCTGAAGACCCCGGACCCGTCGCTGCTGTACAACTTCGGCCTGGTCGCCGGGATGATGCTCAGCCCGACGGCCTTCGGCGACGCGAACGCGCAACCGGTGGGCAGCGGCCCGTACATCCTGGACACCGCGCACACCACTCGCGGCGACCGCTACACCTATACCCGCAACCCGCGCCGCCAGGACCACGCCGCGTACCCGTTCGAGAAGATCGTGATCAAGGCGATCCCGGACACCAACGCCCGCACCACCGCGCTGCTCACCGGCCAGGCCGACGCCGGACTCGGTGCGCCCGCCCGGATGGACGCCGCCAAGCACGCCGGGCTCACCGTCACCCGCCAGCCCGGCCAGGTCACCGGCATGTGGCTGGTCGACCGCGAGGGCAAGGTCGCCCCGCAGCTCAAGGACGCCCGGGTGCGCCGGGCGATCAACCACGCGATCGACGGCCCCGGCATCCTCAAGGCGATCATGGCCGGCGTCGGCAGCCCCACCACGCAGATGTTCGCCGCCGGATCCCCGGCCTACGATCCGGAATTGGACCGCGCCTACCCTTACGATCCGGCCCGGGCCAAGCAGTTGCTCGCCGAGGCGGGTCTCGCCGACGGCTTCAAGCTCACCCTGCCCAGCGAGAACGCGTTCGTGCCCGCGCTGTACCCCGTGCTGGCCGAGCAGTTGAACCAGGTCGGGATCAAGGTCGAATACACGCCGGTCAGCACCAACCAGCTCTCCCAGCAGTACTTCAGCGGCCGTTTTCCGGCGTTCATGTACGTCTGGGGCACGTCACAGAACTGGATCGACGCGTTCGCGCTGTTGTCCCCGGCGATGCCCACCAACCCGTTCAAGGTGGCCGACCCGGTGATCACCGACCTGCTCGCGCGCATCGCGACCTCCCCCGACGACGCGCAGGGCCCGCTGTACCGGCAACTCAACACCCACGTCGTCGAACAGGCTTGGTTCGCACCGCTGTTCCGCGGTGACAACGTGCTCTTCTCGGCCAAGTCGGTCAGCCTGAGCAACCGACCCGGGCAGACGTTCATGTCCTTGACCGACTACAAGCCCGCCTCCTGAGCCGCGCGATGATCGGCTTCCTCGCCCGACGTGTGCTGTCGGCCGTCGTCCTCCTGCTGGTGGTCTCCGCGCTGACCTTCTTCCTGATGGACCTGCTGCCCGACCCCGGGCAGGGCATCCTCGGTGTCTCCGCGACGACCGAACAACTCGACGCCAAGAAAGCCGAGTTGGGCCTGGATCGGCCGGTCGTGGTGCGCTGGCTGGACTGGCTCGGCGCCGCCGTGCAGGGCGATCTGGGCACCTCGTGGACCACCGGCCTGGACGTGAGCGACTCGATCGGCACCAAGTTGCCGGTGACCCTGTCGCTCACCCTCACCGCGACGCTCGTGTGTGCGCTGCTGGGCATCGGCCTCGGGCTGTTCGCGGCGATCCGGCGCGGCGCCGTGGACCGTTCGGTGCACATCCTGGCGGTGGCCGGCTTCGCGGTGCCCGGCCTGTGGGTGGGCATCCTGCTGGTCACGCTGTTCGCGGTCCGCCTGGAGGTACTGCCCGCGACCGGCTACGTGCCGTTCGCCGATTCCCCCGGCGACTGGGCACGTTCGCTCGTACTCCCGGTGGCCACGATCGCGGTCGCGGGCGTCGCGGCGATCGCCCAACAGACCCGCAACGCGGTCGCCGAGGTACTCGAACGCGACTACATACGCACCCTGCGCAGCCGCGGACTGCCCGCCCGGCGGGTGCTGTTCGTGCACGTGCTGCGCAACGCCACCCCACCCGCGTTGACCGTGGTCGGCCTGCAGTTCATCGGGCTGCTCGGCGGCGCTCTCGTCATCGAACAGATCTTCGCGCTGCCCGGCCTGGGCTCGTTGGCGATCGGCGCGACCTCGCAATCGGATGTACCCACCGTGCAGGGGGTGGTCCTGGTCAGTGTCTGCGTCGTGGTCACCGTCAACCTGGTCGTCGACCTGGCGACCGGCGCGCTCGATCCGAAAGTCGGCATGCGATGAACGACAACCAGACCCCCTCGGTCGCCCCGACGACCGCCGTGCTCCCGGCGCCGGCCCCGGCGGCCGGCGTCGAACCGGCCCCCGGCGCACCCGCACCGCCCGCACCGCCCGCCGCGCCCCGCCGGCGCGGCCCCGCCGGGCGCTTCGTCCGGGACCCGGTCGCGGTCACCGCCGCGGCCGTCCTGCTGCTCGTCGTCGTCACCGGCGCGGGTGCCGGCCTGATCGCCGAACACGGTCCGAACAGCGCGGCGTTGGACGCGGTGTTGGCCGACCCGTCCGGGAAGCACCCGCTGGGCGGCGACGGTTCCGGGCGCGACGTGCTCAGCCGGCTGCTGTACGGCAGCCGGACCAGCCTGCTGGCCGGCTCGATCACCACGTGCGTCGCGCTGCTGATCGGCGTCCCCACCGGACTCGTCGCAGGCTACGTCGGCGGCTGGTGGGACGCGGTGTCGAGCTGGGTCGCCAACGTGTTCCTCGCGCTGCCCGGCATCGTGGTCCTGCTCGCCCTGGTCGCGGTGCACGGCCCCGGCCTGGCCGTGTCGATGATCGTGCTCGGCGTGCTCACCGCCGCGCCGGTCTTCCGCCTGGTCCGCGGCGAGGTGCGGCGCGTGCGCGGCGAACCGTACGTGGACGCCGCGCGTGTCGCGGGCCTGTCCGATCTGCGGATCATGCGGCGACACATCCTGCGCGTGGTGCGAGTCCCGATCATCACCCAGGCGTCGCTGATCTTCGGCCTGGCCATGATCATCGAATCCGGCATCGCCTTCCTCGGCCTCGGCGAGGCCGACCGGGCGAGTTGGGGTGCGATGCTGGGCGACGCCTCCACACACGTCTACGACACCGCCCTGCTGTCGGTGTGGCCCGGCGCGGCGATCACGCTGACCGTACTCGCGGTCACCCTGTCGGGCGCGGGCCTGCGCGACGCCTTCGGCGAGGTGCCCCGGCCGGTCCGGGCGCCGCGCCGGCGGGCGATCCGAGGGGCGGCGCGCGGACCGGGCCGCGCCGCCGGGGCGGCGTCGGCCGGGGTGGCGGCGCCGGCGGGCACGACGACGGTCGGCACCGACGTACTGCTCGCGGTCGAAGGACTGCGGGTGGCCTACCCCACCCCCGACGGCGAGGCCGCCGTCGTCGACACGGTCACGCTCACCGTGCACCGGGGCGAAATCCTGGGCGTGGTCGGTGAATCGGGATGCGGCAAGACCCAGACCGCGCTGGCCGTGCTGCGCCTGCTGCCCGCGGGCGGCGCGATCCGCGCCGGCCGGGTCGAGTTCGACGGGCAGGATCTCGCCACGCTGTCCGAACGCGGCGTCAACGCGCTGCGTGGGCGCCGGATCGGCTACATCCCGCAGGACCCGATGTCCAACCTCGACCCGAGCTTTCGGATCGGCAGCCAACTCACCGAGCCGCTGCGTGCCCACCTCGGCCTCTCCCGCGACGCCGCCCGCCGACGCGCGCTGGAACTGCTGGACCGGGTGGGCATCACCGACCCACCCCGGGTGTTCGACGCCTATCCGCACCAGATCTCCGGCGGCATGGCCCAGCGCGTGCTGATCGCGTGCGCCGTCGCGTGCGAGCCCGACCTGCTGATCGCCGACGAGCCCACCACCGCGCTCGACGTCACCGTCCAGGCCGAGATCCTCGACCTGCTGCGATCGCTCCAGCGCGAGCACGACATGGGCGTCGTACTGGTCACCCACGACCTCGGCGTGGTCGCCGACCTGTGCGATCGGGTCGCGGTGATGTACGCGGGCGAGATCGTCGAGACGGCGACCTCGGCGGATCTGTTCGCCCGACCGGCCCACCCGTACACGGCCGCGCTGTTGGCCGCGATCCCGCCCGCCGAGGGCGGCGCCGACCGGGGCCCGCTGCGCACCATCCCGGACCGGGTGCCCTCGGTCCGGGACCGGCCCACCGGTTGCCGATTCGCGCCGCGTTGCGCGTACGCCGCACCCGAGTGCGCCGTCCACCCGCAACCGAGCAACCACGGAACCGGCGCGGTGCGCTGCGCCCGGGTGCAGAACGAGGTGATCGCATGGACACGTTGAGGCGGGAATCCGATGCGGCGGCGTCGAACGGCACGAAGTCCGTCCCCGATCCGCTCCTGCGCATCGCGAACCTGGTGGTCGAATACCGCACCGCCGGCCGGCGCAAGCCGCCGCTGCGGGTGCTGCACGAGGTGAGCCTGGACGTGCGTCCGCACGAAACCGTGGGTCTCGTCGGCGAGTCCGGCTCGGGCAAGACCACCCTGGGCCGTGCGGTGCTCGGCCTGGTCCCGGTCGCGGCCGGCACGATCGCCTTCGACGGGAGCCGGATCGACGGCCTGACCCGGCGCGCCCGACGCGCGCTGAGCCGGGACATCCAGGTGATCTTCCAGGATCCGTACGGTTCGCTGAACCCGTCGATGACCATCGGCGACATCCTCACCGAACCGCTCACCGCCGGGCGCACGCACACCCGAGCCGCCGCCCGGGCCCGGATCGGTGAACTCCTGGACGCGGTGGGCCTGCCGACGGACACGGCGGACCGGCTCGCCCGCGAGTTGTCCGGCGGGCAGCGCCAACGGGTCGCCATCGCCCGCGCCCTCGCGCCCGGGCCGCGCCTGATCATCTGCGACGAGCCGGTCAGCGCGCTGGACCTGTCCACCCGGGCCCAGGTGCTCAACCTGCTCGTCGAACTCCAGCAACGCACGGGCGTGGCCTACCTGTTCATCGCGCACGACCTGTCGGTGGTGGGCCACGTCAGCGACCGCGTCGCGGTGATGTCGAAGGGCGCGATCGTCGAATGCGACGACGCGCGGCGGATCACCACCGAGCCCGCGCACCCCTACACCCGCAATCTGCTGCTCGCCGCACCGGTGCCCGATCCGGTCCGGCAGGCCGACCGCCGGGCCGCGCGACATCGGCTCGCACGGGAGGGCGCGGCGCGGTGATCCGCCGGGTGCGATCGAGGCGGCCGGCGCCCGGGTCGGCGCACGCGGGCATGCGGATCGCGCCCGGTGGTCGGCGGCGTCAGGCTCCTTGTTGGTGGTGCGTGAACAGTTGGGTGAGCAGGCGGGTCAAGGTCTGTCTGTCCTCGGCCGAGAGCGGTTGCAGCAGGTCGTCCTGCACCCGGTCGAGCGTGCGATTCATGCGCCGCAGTTGCCGGTGACCCGCGGTGGTGAGGGTGACCCGGTTGCGCCTTCGGTCGTCGGGGTCCGGTGTGCGCTCGACGTATCCCGCCTCGGCCAGTTCGTTGATCGCCGCCACGACGTCGCTGCGGTCCATGTTGCACCGGCGTCCGAGTTCGACCTGACTGGCCGTGCCGAACTCGTCCAGCGCGGCCAGGATCCGGTAGTGGTACCCGCGCGCGCCCACCTCCGCGAAGCCCTCGGACGCCAAGCGGTGGGCGTGCACCGCCACCTGGGTGAGCAGCCAACTCGGCTTCGCGACCATCTGCGCGGGAATCTGTTCCACGCCGGCCACGATACATCGTTGGCATAGCCAATGTTGGCCGCGCCAACGTAAGGGTCGCCATGTCCACGGCCGACGCCATGCGCGCGGGCGGGCGGCGGCGCCGGGCTCACAGCCAGTCGTTGCGGCGGAATGCCCGGAACATCACCGAACACGCGGTGACCATGACCGCCAGCACGGCGGGGTAGCCGTACGTCCACTTCAACTCGGGCATGTGCTCGAAGTTCATCCCGTAGATCCCGACGATCAGCGTCGGGACGGCCAGGATGGCCGCGATGGCCGCGATCTTGCGCATGTCGGTGTTCTGCCGGACGGTCACGCCGGCCAGGCTGGCCGAGAGTATGCCGTCCAGCAGTTCGTCGAACGCGGCCAGCCGCTCGCGGACCTGGGCCAGGTGGTCGGCGACGTCGCGCAGATAGGCGTCGAAGCCGGTGCCGACACCGGGCAGCGTGCCGCCGGAGAGCCGCTCCAGCGGCCGTGCCAGCGGCAACACCGCGCGCTTGAACTCGATCAGTTCGCGCTTGAGCTGGTAGATGCGCTCCGCGTCGTTGCTCGGCCGGGGCGCGAACACGTCGACCTCCAGCCGCTCGAAGTCGTCCTCGACCTTGTCCGCGACGCGCAGGTAGTCGTCGACGACCCGGTCGGTGATGGCGTGTACGACCGCGGCCGGTCCGTGCGCGAGCATCGCCGGGTCGGCCTCCAGCGACTGGCGCAGCTCGACCAGCGGCGGCGCGCTGCCGTGTCGGACCACGACGACGAACTTCTCGCCCGCGAAGACCATGATCTCGCCGGTGTCGACCACCTCGCTGGTCGCGGTGAGCGCGTCGTGCTCGACGTACACGATGGTCTTCAGGACCAGGAACAACGTGTCGTCGTAGTACTCCAGCTTGGGTCGCTGGTGGGCCTCGACCGCGTCCTCGACGGCCAGCGGGTGCAGGTCGAACGCGTCGGCGATGCCGGCCAGGTCCTCGGCGAGCGGGGCGTACAGCCCGATCCACACGAACGTGTCCTCGCCGGCCTCGGCCGCGTCCAGCGCGTCGCGCAGCGCCACCTTGCCCGGACGCCGCACACCCTTGTCGTAGAGCGCGCAGTCCACCACGACGGGCGCGCGCGAGGCCCCGGCGTCGGGCGCGGGGACCGCGCCGCCGCCTTGCCGGAATCGCCTGGGCGTGCGCCACGAGCTCATGGGTTCCTGCTCCCGGATCGAAAGTGTCCCCGCCGATGGTAGGCGCCGCCGACGCCTGCGGTGCGGGGAGCGGCGAATCGGTGCGGACGGATCGGTGCGAGCGAATCCTGCGGGTCCGGTGCGGGTGGGGCTTCCGGTGCGAGTGAGGTGTCCGGTGCGGACAAACACTGGCCGGAGGAACGCCCGGAGGACTGTCCGGAGCACTGGTCCCAGGAATGACCGGAGGAGCGCACAGCGGCGCCGACCGCGAAGCGGGCCGGCGGAGTGGGCAGCCGAGTCGACCTCGCGGTGAACGTGGAGTGAACGGCAAGCCCGGCCGGCAAAGGCCGCCGGCTCCGGTGCACCCCGGCGTGTTGCTAGATTGGCCCCGCCGCAAGTGACTGCGGCTTCCGCCTATTTTGGGGATCCCGTGCCGCACAGCACCACCGTGTCCATTCCGGAAATCGACCTCGCGGCCGCTCGGGCGGTGTACGCCGCCCTGGCGGCCGAGGGACTGCGCCTCGACCTCACCCGAGGCAAGCCCTCGCCGCAGCAGTTGGACCTGGTCAACGACCTGCTCACGCTGCCCGGCGGAGAGGACTTCAAGGCCGCCGACGGTACCGACTGCCGCAACTACGGCGGGCTCAACGGGCTGCCCGAGCTGCGCGCGATCTTCGCCGACCTGCTCCAGGTACCGGCCAAGCAACTGCTGGCCCTGGGCAACGCGAGCCTGACGCTGATGCACGACGTGATCGCCAACGCGCTGCTGTCCCGGGTGCCCGGGGCGGAGCGCCGCTGGGTGGACGAGCCCGAGGTGCTGTTCCTGTGCCCGGTGCCCGGCTACGACCGGCACTTCGGGGTGCTGGAGCGGTTCGGCATCGGCATGGTGCCGGTTCCGCTCACCGGCGCGGGTCCGGACATGGACCAGGTGGAGGCGCTGGTCGCCGCCGATCCGAGGATCAAGGGCATGTGGTGCGTGCCCAAGTACAGCAACCCCACCGGGGAGAGCTACAGCGACGAGACGGTGCGTCGGCTGGCCGCGATGCCGACGGCGGCCCCGGACTTCCGGCTCTTCTGGGACAACGCGTACGCCGTGCACCACCTGACCGACACCCCGGTCGAGCTGCTGTCGATCCTGGACGCGTGCGCCGAGGCCGGGAACCCGGACCGGGCGTTCGTCTTCGGCTCGACGTCGAAGATCAGCTACGCGGGCGCCGGCGTCGCGTTCGTCGGTGCGTCCGAGGCCAACGTCGCCTGGCTGACCGGGCTGCTGGCCAAGCAGACGATCGGCCCGGACAAGATCAACCAGCTCCGGCACGTGCGCTTCTTCGGCGACACCGAGGGCGTGGTGGCGCACATGCGGCTGCACCGCGACCTGCTCGCGCCGCGGTTCGAGGCGGTCTACGAGGAGCTGGAGCGCGAGCTCGGCCCGCTGGGCATCGCCACCTGGACGCGCCCCGAGGGCGGCTACTTCGTCAGCCTGGAGGTGCCGGACGGCTGCGCCGCCGAGGTGGTGCGGCTGGCCAAGGAGGTCGGCGTAGCGCTGACCCCGGCGGGTGCTGCCTTCCCCGGCGGGAACGACCCGCGCGACCACCAGATCCGGCTGGCGCCGAGCTACCCCACGGTCGACGAGGTCCGCCGCGCGATGCGAGCCGTCGCGATCTGCGTCAAGCTGGCCGCCGCCGAGGCCGCCGCAGCCTGACCCCACCCGCCCCGTCGCGCCACCCCACCGGAGTGGACCGGCGCGACGGGGCGGATGGTGCCGGTGCCTTCGGCCGGACCTGGGCTTGGGGATCGTGCTGTCGGAGCGCACCCGACCGACGGCCATCCTGATCTCGTGTCGGCGCGGCGGGAGCGCGGCCGACGCGTGCCCTCCGCTGCGACCGGGTGCCCGGCAACCTCTGCGCCGGATCGACCTCCGCCGATGGCGAGCACGACCTCGCGTCGGCACGGCAGACATACGGCCGCCGCGAGTCTCACCTGTTGCCTTCGGGAGGGCCGGGGGCTTGGTGATCGTGGCGTCGGTCGACTCCGTCGACGACGCGCGGATCTCGCGTTGACGCGGGCGTACGGCCGACGCGAACGCTGCCTTCGGCCTTCGGCTGAACCGCGCCTCGCGATCTCCGCCCCGCGTGCTCGCCTCGATGGACGCGGTAGCAGTCCCGCTGCCGGCACCACGATTTCGAACGCCGCGGTCCTGGTCGCCGCGGAGCGCGACCGGACGCCCCGAGTGAGCTTCGCCGGCCCGAGCGTCGGCTCCACCGGACCGCCGCCGCCCGGCACCGGCCTCGCTGCGACCGAGCCCGCGCCGCCGGTGTCGTCGGGTCCGGATACCCGATTTTGCTGGGCCCGGATACCCGAGCCGCATGCCCGCGCCCCGGCCGGCGAAGCCCGTTCGACCTCCCGGAGCGCGGCTGCCCGGGACCCGGCCCGACCGGGGCTGCCCGGGACCCGGCCCGACCGCGGCTGCCCGGGACCCGACCCGACCGGGGCTGCCCGGAGCCGGCCCGACCGCGGCCGAGCCCGCGCCGCCGGCGGTGTCCTTGGCCCGGGGTCGGACCGGAACGCTCGCGCCAGCGACGCCCATTCGGCTTGCGGGTCGTGGTTGGGCGGGATCCGCCCCGGCTGAGGTGCCGTTGAGGGTGCGTCGTGTCGGATGGCCCGGTTTCCGAGGGGGCGCCGATGGCGGCGATCGCAGGTCGGGTGCGAGATGGGCCGCTGAATGGGTGAACTTTTGTTGCCCGGCCGACCAGTTGGGGAGGGACCCATCGGAACGAGGTTCCACCGCGCCCCGGTTGTGTCGCCGACCGATCGGGGGCGGGGGTCCACTGATCTCGAACTCGCCTGCGCGGAGAGTTCGTTGCCCGGGAATCGGAGAGCATCGATGCGCTTACTCGAACACTTCGGCCGAATCACCCTGACCGTCGGTGTCGCCCTCGCGCTGGGCGTCACCTGCGTCACGAGTGCCCAGGCCGCCACCGGGACGCTGACCTATGTGTCGGTGACCGGGGACGACTTCACCCTGTCCGATCCGGAGAACGGGGAGTGCTACCTGCTGTTGCACGGGGCCACGTGGGTGGACAACGGCACGGACACCCACGCGCAGTTGTACGGCGATCGGGGTTGTGAGGAACCCATGGCATCGCTCCCGCCGGGCACGGCGGGGGGCTTCGATCCGACGGTGCCGCACAGCGTGCGGTTCGGGTGATCCGACCGGGTGTCGGGGAGGAGGTGTGCACGGACGCGTCCTTCCCGACACCTGGCGGGTGGTTGCTTGACAGAGCACTGGCTAACGGTGTTAGCTCTGCGGCGGAAGGCATCACCACACGGACGCATGGGGGAAGACATGACGGAGTTCCTGGAGGTCGACGGCGGCCGGCTCGCCTACGACGTGAGCGGGCAGGGTCGATTGATCGTGCTCGCACCCGGCATGGGCGACACCAGATCGGCCTACCGTGAGGTCGCCGAGCGACTGAAGGCGTCCGGATACCGGGTCGCCTGCGCGGACCTGCGCGGCCACGGCGAATCCACCGTCGGATGGGCCTCCTACACGCGTACCGACACCGCCGGCGACCTGCTCGCGCTGATCCGGCACCTGGGCGGCCCCGCCGTGATCGTCGGCCACTCCTTCTCCGGCGGCTCGGCCACCATCGCCGCCGCGCGGGAGCCGGAACTGGTCGACGCGATCGTGGAGATCGCCCCCTTCACCCGCGCCCAGAAGGTCGACGCCAAGGCCCTGCTGCGCAACGGCCGCTACCGCAAGGGCATGACCCTGCTCATGGGCGCCGCCGTACTGCGCAATGTCGGCCTGTGGAAGCGCTACCTCGACCACGCCTACCCGGATCCCAAGCCCGCCGGCTACGCCGCACACGTCGCCACCTTGGACACCGAACTGCGCCGGCCCGGCCGGATGGCCGTGGTTACCAAGATGGGCCAGTCCGCGCCCACCGATGCCGGCGCCGTGCTGGGCGACATCCGCTGCCCGGCCCTGGTGATCGAGGGCACGCTCGACCCCGACTGGCCCTCCGCCGAGGCCGAGGGCGCGGGCATCGTCGCGGCCATGCCCGAGGGCCTGGGCCGCCTCGAACTGGTCGAAGGCGCGGGCCACTACGCCCACGTGCACTTCCCCGACCGCGTCGCGGAAGCCATCCGAACCTTCCTCGCCGCCGAGGTCCACAGCTGACCGACCCCCCGACCGCGCGTGGTGACCAGGCGTCCCGATTCGGCGTCCGCGCCCGACCGCACCTCGAACCCGGCATCGCGGGGCCCCGCACCCGGACTCCGCGTCCCGCCCCCGAGCCCGTCCGCCCGTCCTGCTCTCCGCTTCCGCTCCCCGTCTCCCGAATCAGCGCTCCCAGCCTTCGGCGAGTACGCCCCACAGCGCGGGATCCTCGAAGCCCAGGGCCCACAGGCCGCTGCCCCGCACACCGTGTGTGCGCATGATCGCCAGATGGGCGGCGACACCCTTCGCGTCCTGGTACCAGACCTCGTGGGTGTGTCCCTGGTCGACGTAGGTGAAGTGCGGGGTGCCGGATTCGGGGTCGAGGCGGTAGGTCGCCTTCTTGTCCAGGCGCAGCGCCTCCGCCTCCAGGGTGGTCAGGTGTTTGGCGCGGTCGGTGGAACCGACGGTCCAGTCCCAGCCGTACGCCGGCAACGCGACCTCGATCCGGTCGACCGGGACGGCGTTCGTGGCGTGGCGGAGGAACTCGTCGTACCACGCGAGGGAGGACAGCGGTCCGGGTGCGCCCTCGGCGTGGTGCAGGTTGTAGCCCATGATCCGCAGGCGGTCGACGACGCCGCCCAGGTGCGCGTAGTCGTAGGCGTGCCCGGAATCGCGGGTGTAGGGCAGCACGGTGACCACGCACTGTTTGCCGATGGTGTGGAGGCGTCGACACAGCTCGCTGGCGAGGGTGTTGTAGCCGAGGCGGACTTGCCCGCGCAGGTCCTCGTCGTCGGTTTCGGCCATGCGTTCGTAGTCCAGGTCGACGCCGTCGTAGCCGGGGCTCTCGGCGAGGCGGACGAGGGTGTCCACGTGTGCCGTGCGGCGGGTCGGATCGTTCAGGAGGTCGGCCATGGCCCGGGCGTCGAGGGTTTCGGTCACGGTGGGCACGACCTTGATGCCCCGGCTGTGGAAGCCCTCGACGATGCGCTGGTCGCCCGCTCCGGGATGGGGAGCGATGGTGGTCTCGGACGTGGCCTGGTACCAGAACGGACTGACGGTGTGCAGTTGGGCGGCATGCGCGAGCGCGTCCTGGTAGGCGGCTTCGCCGCCCCAGTGGGGCAGCCAGGCCGAGGTGACGCGTGCGGGTGCCGGCGCCGGTGCGGTGGATGGCGCGGGTCGAGAGCCCGGTGCGGCGGCGTCGGTCCCGGCGCCCGCGATGCCGGTCGTCAGTACGAGGGTGGCGGCAAGGACGCCCGCGAAGCGCGTGCGGTTGGCCGAGGCT
This sequence comes from Embleya sp. NPDC025285, assembly GCF_055558835.1. Lineage (NCBI taxonomy): Bacteria > Bacillati > Actinomycetota > Actinomycetes > Kitasatosporales > Streptomycetaceae > Embleya > Embleya sp. NPDC025285. Next base: position 50,008 of record NZ_JBVHLU010000020.1, on the reverse strand, counting down.
GTGCTCATGCCCCGACCCTGTTGCACACCGGCGGTGTCCGACACCCGGCCCGCCGACGAAGGCCGGAATCGGACCGATCGGCCCAACCGATCGGCCCGACCACCCGCCCGCCGCGCCGCGCGGCCGGGTGGTCCCGTACGGGACGAGTCGTGGATGCTCACCGGCCGCGTCTTCCCAGGCGGCCCGAGTCCCCACGACCGCGCCTCGGATGGCCGGCGACACGTCCGCGGCTTCAGGACCGCGCGGCCTCGCGGCCCTGTCCCCGCAGTGCCCGGGCGGTCCCGGACGCCTGGGCGGCGATCGCGGGGATGCTCGAGGTGATGAACGACCCACCGCCCGCCAAGTCCCCGACCACATGCAGGTGCGGGTCGACGGGGACCAGCCCGCCGGCCGGATGGCGCGTGGCCAGTCCGCTGTCCACCAGGGAGCGCACCAGTTGCCGGGCCGCGGCGGGGACGGAATGCGGTGCCGGGTTCACGGCGTTGACGACGGTCGTCGTGGTCCGCTCGCCGCTGCCGGTGCGCACCCGGAACCGCCCGCCTGCCGGCTCGATCGCGTCGACGCCGCGTGTGACGGCGAGTTGGCCGGAATCCAGCAGCCCCATCAGGATGGACGCGTTCACCGGAACCATGGGCGACACCACGCTGTTGACCGTGCGCACGTGGCGGCGCAGCCACGTGCGGTCGGCCTCGGGCAACAGCCGCCAGGCGTAGGGGCCGACGCTGTGCGCCGCCTCCTGTAGGACACGGCGGCCGACTCGCGGATCGTCGATGGACGCGATCTGGCGCCGGAGCCGCCGGACCGGATCCTCGGTTGCGGCGCTGCCCAACACGGCGGCGAACCCATCGAAGTCCTCGCCCACTTCCGCGAGTTCCTCGCGCATGAGGCCGATGAGGTCGTCGAGCGAAACGTGCCCCCGCGCCCGGCGCAGCTCGGTCACCCGGTCGGCGGTCACGTGCCGCGGGCGCCTGTCGGTCGGACGCTGCCAGACGTGCGGCAGCACTCCGCCGCGCGAGAGCATGGTGATCCGGCCCGTGTGGCCGCGTGCGGCCAGCGCCACGACGACGTCCACGGCGGTCAGGCCGCTCCCGATGACCGCCACTTCGTCCTCGGCCCGAACGCGGCCGAGTGTGTCGGCGAGCGGGTAGGGGTCGGCGGTGAAGCCGGGATTGCCGGCGAGACCGTAGAGGTCCGCGGGTGTTCCACCACCCACACACAGCGCCACGTCGGTGACTTCGTGTTCCTGCGCGTCGTGTGTACGCAGTACCAGGCGGGCGGCGGAACGCACAGCCCCGGTCACCCGGGCACGCACGAGGCGTACCTCCCAGCCGTGTTCGCCCAGGGCCGCCATGGCCTTCTCCGCGGTGTGCTCGAGGTACTCGCCGTAGAGCGCCCGGGGGACCAGCGGCCGGCCCAGGAGCTTGTCGTCGTAGTCCGCGCCGCGTTCGCCCAACCAGGCCGCGTAGTGGCCGAAATCGCCGTTGCGGATGGACATGATGGCCGGTGGAGCGTTCACCAGGACCGCGTCCAGGTCCGGGCCGTAGGGCCGTCCCCGCCACGGATGGGGTGACGGGTCGAAGACGGTGACCGTTCCCCTCGTGCCCGCGGCGGCGCCGCTTCGGGCGGCGGTCGGGGCTGCCAGGGCGTCCAGGAGGCCGACCGCTGCCGCGCCGCCTCCGATGATCGCGATGTCCATGTTCTCCCTCTCCGGTGGTCGTGTCATCGACCTTGGCGGGAGCGGTCCGCCGGTCCCATCCCGCACGGACGGGTGATCGGCCCGGAACAACCCCCTCGAACGGGGGGTTTACGCCGGGGAGGGCCGGCGGGCAGGCTGACCCGCGGAGGGATACCCATGAGCGAGCCACGCCGACCGGTGCCGTCGTTCGGCGAACGGGCGGTCGACGCTGTCGAGTTGTTCCGGATGACCTCGGCCGGGCTGCGGCGGCGGGTGCCGTTCGACTGTGCCGTGTGGACCGCCGCCGACCCCGAGACCGGTCTGATCACCGCGCCGATGCTGGTGGAAGACCTCGGTTCGGGTGAGGGCTGCGCCGCGTACTGGGAGAGCGAGCTCCTGGAGGAGAACGTCCTGCCGTTCCGCGACCTTGCCCGCGCGTCGGTACCGGCCGCCGCGTTGCGCGCGGCCACCGGAGACCTGCCCGGCCGTAGCACCCGTTTCCGACGGCTGTTGGCCAAGGGCGGTGTACACGACGAACTGCGCGCCGTACTGCGGATCGGGGATCGGCCGTGGGGCCTGGTGAGCCTGTTCCGCACCGCCGACGCCTTCCGCCCCGACGAGACGGCGGTGCTCGCCGAGTTGTCCCGCCCGATGGCCGAGCGGCTGCGCGGGTTCGCCAGGCCGGCCGCGTCCGTACGCGCCACCGACGCCCCCGGGCCCGGCCTGATCCTGTTCGACGAGTCGGGGGAGGCCACGTCGATCAACGACGCGGCCCGGCAGCACCTGGCCCTGCTGCCGGAGGGGCCGTCCTTCCCGTCACCGCTGGGTCTGCGGCTGCCCATCTGGGTGATCGGTACGGCCCTCCAGGCGCGGGCCGTCGCCGACGGCCGCGAGCACGGCGACGCGCGCATCCGCATCCGGACCGCGGAAGGCCGCTGGCTGACCTGCCATGCCTCGTGCCTGACCGGCGTCGGGGGCCGCCCCGGTCCGGTGGCGCTTGTCATCGAGACCGCCACGCTCGCCGACCTGTCGGTCCTGATCGCCGAGGCCTACGGCATGACCTCACGTGAACTCCAGATCACCCAGCTCGTCGCACGCGGGCTGACCACCGCCGAGATCGCCGCGACGCTGTTCATCTCCCCGCACACGGTTCGCGACCACCTCAAGACCGTCTTCACCAAGGCGGCCGTCTCCAGCCGAGGCGCGCTGGTGGCGCGCCTGTTCACCGAGCACTACTGGCCCGCCCTGCCGAAGCGAGGCGCCTGACGGGGCGACCCGACCCGTGCGACGCCCGGTCGTGGGCGGGCAAGAATGCCCCTGTGCCGCTTGTATCGTGACGGCGGGTCGCCGCGCGCCGGCGGCGACGGCCAGCGCCTGCGAGTGAGGGGTCGCGCAGATACGCGCATTCGACGGCAGTGATGTCGTGGTCGGGCTCGATTTCGGAGGCACCACCTTCAAGTCCGCGCTCATCGAGCGGGACGACACCCACGAGTTCGTCGGCCGACACCGGCCCGAGCGCGCGGGGGGCCGAAGAGGTCGTGGCCGGCATCCTCGACCACGCGGCGGAGTCCGTGGCCGAGGATGCCGGTGGGGCGCGGTGGTGCGTGCGGTCGGGGTCGCCTCGTGTGGAGTGGTGGACGAGGCGGCGGGGGTCGCGGCCTTCTCGGCGGCCTACAAGTGGCGCGACGTGCCGCTGCGCGAGCGGCTCGCGGAGCGGCTGGGGCTGCCGGTGGCGCTCGGGCACGACGTACGGGCCGGCGGCGTCGCGGAGGCGCGGTTGGGCGCGGGCGTCGGGCACGACGTGTTCCTGTCCGTGCGATCGGCACCGGTGTGGGGGCGGCCGTGATGATCGGCGGTCGCCCGTTCGTCGGAGCGAACTGGCAGGCGGGCGAGATGGGGCACATGGTCCTGCGCCCGGGCGGCAGGCGGTGCGGGTGCGGGCAGCGCGGGTGTGTCGGCACCGTGGCGGCGGGCCCGCCATGGAGCGGCGATACGGCGAGCTCACCGTCGACCCCACGCGCGGCGTCGACGCCGACGGCGTGGCCCGCCTCGCCGCCGCCGACGACCCGATCGCGGGTCGGGCATGGGCCGAGATGGTCGACGGGCTCGCGGAGACCTTGGCCGCGTCCGTGTCGATGCTCGATCCCTCCGCCGTGGTCCTCGGTGGCGGGATCGCCCGCTCGGGCGAGTTGTCGTCGCGCCCGCGGCGCGCGGAACTCGAACGGCGCCTGACGTTCCGGGTGATGCCGCTGCTGCCGGCGCGCTTCGCGAACGAGTCGGGTTCGCTGGGCGCGGGGTCGCTCGCCTGGGACCTGTCGGCCGCCCCGCCCGCGCCCGCCCCGCCGCGTCGGCCCCGAGGGCGAGCAGGCGCGAGTCGCGGTTGGCGGGGGCGCGTTCGGGGTGGGTGTGCACCGACAGCCGACGAGCGACGGCCATCGGAAACGGCCTCGCGCGGCGATGGCGGCTTGCCATTGGCCGCGTGGGCGCGCGGATCGGGGTCGCGGACACAGGGGGAGCGGGCGCGCGGATCGGGGTCGCGGACAAAGGGCGCGCGAGCGCGCGTGGATCGGGGTCGCCGGACAAAGGGCGAGCCGATTCGTCGTGTTCGAGAATTCACCCTCGGCACGAGCGCCCGGCCCGTGCCCGGCCCGAGTCGACCGTGCTGCCGGGTCGGGGAGCACCGCCCGGGTCAGCGGCTCCGGAGGCGGGTGATCGCCTCGGCCTTCGGGGTGTAGGCGCGGGGCAGGCGCAGGCCGGCCGTCAGGGCCGCCAGCACCTCCTCCTCCGCCCGGTGGTAGGCGAGCGCGTCGGCGAGCAACGTGTCCGCGTCGGCGGCCGGCAGCGCCACCGCGCCGCCGTCGTCCAGCAGGATCGGATCGCCGTCCGCGAGCGCGGTGTCGCCGATCTCGATCGGACCGCCGATCTCCGCGACGTGCACCGCGCCCCCCGGGCCGGCCGTCGCCTCCGCCAGCGCCCACAGCCGCAACCCCAGCCGGGCCACCGCCGGTATGTCCCGGACGCTGCCCTCGACCAGCGCGCCGACCGCCCCTCGGCCCAGCGCGGCGGCGGAGAGGATCTCGCCCCACACCGCACCGGGAGCCGCGTCCGCGCCCGCGATCACCACGACCCGCCCGGTCAGGTCCTCCGCGAGCAGCGCGTGCAGCGGTTTGAGGCCGTGCGCGCCGGCGCCGGCCGCGATCCGGACCGTGCGGGCCACACCCAGAACCGCCGCGTCGCCGCGATGGAACGGCCGCAGCGGCGGGGTCAACCAGCCCGTGCGGCCCCGGAGTTGGAGCAGGTCGGCGAGTGCTGCGGTGGCAGGCGGCGACGATGTGCCGGTCACGGTGTGGTCCTCTCGGTCAGCAGGAACTTGCGGATCTTGCCGACGGAGGTCCTCGGCAACTCGGCCACCCGCTCGAAGCGCACCGGGCGCTTTGCCTTGGCGAGCCGCTCGGCGCACCAGTCGGGGAGATCGTCGAGCGCGGCCGGGCCGGCCTCGGGCACCGCAACCACGAACGCGACCGGCACCTCGTCGCGCACCTCGTCCGGCGCGCCCACCACGGCCGCCTCCAACACCGCCGGATGCTCGGCGAGTACCGCCTCGATCTCCACGACCGAGACGTTCTCCCCGGCGACCTTGAGCACATCGCCGCGCCGCCCGGCGAAGTGGAAGTAGCCCTCCCGGTCCACCCGGGCGCGGTCGCCGGTGACGAACCAGCCGTCCCGGAAGGCGGCGGCCGTTGCGGCCGGGTCGTCGAGGTAGCCCGCGAACAGGTTCACCCCGGGCTCGCCGCCGACCACGATCTCGCCGTCCGCCACCGATGCCCCGGTGGCCGCGTCGTGCACGGCCACCACGCAGCCGGGGGTGGGCCGACCCATCGAGCCCGGGACCGGCGCGCCGGCGGGGTTGCTCAGCACCGCCGGGATCGTCTCGGTCATCCCGTACAACTGGCGCGGTCGACAGCCGCCGAGCAGCGCCGCGAACCGCTCGTACTGGTCGTCGGTGACGTTCTGCGCGTACCAGCAGTTCCGCACCCGCAGCCCGGGCGGCGCGTTCCGGGCGCCGGTGCGGGCCAGGATCATCCGGATCGGCGCGGCGAACAGGCTCACGTGGGTCACCTCGTGCCGCGCGGCCTGCGCCACGAACCGGCTCGCGGAGAACGCGGGCAGCAGTACGACGCTCGCGCCGACGGTGATCGCGGCGGCGAACGAGTAGTACTGCGCGTTCGCGTGGAACATCGGCAGTACGACGAACTGGCGGTCTGTGGGCTCGAGTTCGGCGGCCTCGGCCATCACGGTGCCGGTGAAGGCATAGTTGGCCTGGGTGACCATCACGCACTTGGGCTCGGCCGTGGTGCCGGAGGTGAACATCAACCCGGCCAGGTCGTACGGGCCGGGTGCGGGCGTACCCGCGCTCGGGGGCCGGCCCAGCAGGAGCGTCAGGTCGGTGTCGTCCTCCGTCACCTCGACCACCGTCGTGCCGGTCTCGGCAGCGGCCGCCCGGTAGTCGGCGGCCCGTTCGGGCGCGCAGAAGCCGAGCCGGGCCTCGGTCCGGCGCAGGTGCGCGGCCAGTTCCGGGGTTCGCGCGGAGGGGTCGGAGCACACCATCGCCGCGCCCAGGCGGACCAGCGCGAGCCACAGCGCGACGTACGCCGGGCAGTTGCGCAGCGCGATGCCGACCCGGTCGCCGGGCCGGACACCCCGGGCGATCAGCCCGCCGGCCACGCGCGCGACGAGGGCGTCGAACTCGGCGTAATCCCAGCGCGTCACCGCCCCGTCGGGCGCTTCCCAGATCAAAAAGGGCGCGTACGGGTGGGCCGCCACCGTGTCGGACCAACGCGCCGCGAAGGTGGGCGGAACGGACGCCATGGCGACCTCCAGAACATCGACCAAGCAAGCGAAAAACCGAAAACCAACACCAGCCAAGCCTCGCAGTCCACCCCCATACCCGCCCCGCCCACACTCACCCGGATCCACACCCGCCTGCCCCAACCAACGCCCGTCCCACGGACCCACACCCGACAACCACAGGCCGACCGGTCACCACGCGGCGCGCGACCCGAGCCGCGCGCCGCGATCACCCCGAGCCGGCGCCTACACCGCGCTCACACCCGCATTCGCACCCACACCCACACCCGCAGCACCCGTCTCCCCGACCGGGGTCCCGTAGCCGCCGCCGCCCGGCAGCTCCAGTCGCACCACGTCTCCCGGCTGGAGGGTGATCCGAGCCTGGGTGCGTACCGGTTCGCCGTTGACCAGGAACCGACCGGTGGCGCCCTCGCCGCCGCCGAAGATTCCGCGCGGGCCGCGGGCGAGTCGGCTGGCCACCGCGTTGAGGACCCACGGCGAGGGCGAGTCGACGGTGAACTCGATGGTCTGGCCCATCCCGCCCTCCTGCGCGCCCGCGCCGCCCGAGCCGCGGCGAAGCTCCTTGCGCAGGAAGCGGATCGGGGCGGACGCCTCGACCACCTCCAGCGGTACCGCGGAAACCCCGGTCGGATACGACGTGGTGGACAGGCCCGGCTTGCCCGTCCGCGCGCCGACGCCGCCCGCGTAGGTGAACATCGCGGTGATGAACGGCTTGCCCTCCGCGTCGTGCCCGCTCACCTGCATCGTCCACACGGCCGCCGAGCCCTCGGCCATCACCGCCTCGGGCAGCGCCTGCGACATCGCGTTGAGCAGCGGCATCGGCAGGAACATGCCGACCACGTGCCGCGCGGTGCACGGCGACGGGGACACCGCGTTGACGATGCTGCCCAGCGGCGCCTCCACCTTGATCGGCGCGAGCGACCCGGCGTTGTTGGGCACGTCCGGGTTGAGCAGGCTGCGCAGGGTGAACGTGGTGTAGGCGTGCGTGTAGTTCTTGACCACGTTGATCCCGAACGGGCTCGCGCCGGACGAACCCGCGTAGTCGACCAGGATCTCGCCGGCGTCGGGGTCGATGGTGACCGCGACCTTGATGGTGATCTCCGAACCGTCCGCGAGGTCCAGGATCGACGCGGCCTCGTACGTGCCGCCGGGCAGCGCTCGGATCGCCCGCCGGGTGGCCTCCTCGGAGCGGCGGATGACCTCGTCTCCCAGGTCCTCGATGTCATCCAGCGCGTACGCGTCCAGCAGCGTCTTCAGCCGTGCCGCGCCCACCTCGCCGGAGGCCATCTGGGCGTGCAGGTCACCGGCCATGTGAGTGGGCTGCCGGACGTTGGCGAGTACGAAGTCCCAGACCGGCTCGTTGCGTTCGCCGCCGACCATGAGCTTGCTGATCGGGATCCACAGGCCCTCCTCGAACACGTCCCGGGCACCCGCGCCGATGCCGTAGCCGCCGACGTCGGTGTGGTGGATGGTCGAGCCGAAGAACGCGATCACCCGCCCGCCGCGCCAGACCGGCACCAGGACGGTGACGTCGAGGAGTTGACCGGCGGTCTGGTACGGGTCGTTGGTCACCAGCACGTCGCCGCGGGTCAGCGAGTCGACCGGATGCCGGTCCAGGATGTTGCGACACGCGATCGCGAGCGAGTTGATGTGGCCCGGTGTACCGGTGACGGCCTGGGCGACCATCCGGCCGCGCCGGTCGAACAGCGCGTTCGCCAGGTCGCCGGCCTCACGCACGATCGGGCTGAACGCGGCCCGCTGGAGGGCCTTGGCCTGCTCGTTGACGGTGGCGACGAGGGAGCCCCACAGGACCTCCAGCTCGATCGCGTCGAAGGTACGGGTCACGCGGATCCCTCCTCGGTCGTGGCGGTCGTGGTGGCAGCGGATGTGGTGGCAGCGGATGTGATGGCGGTGGCGATGATCGAACCGTCCGGCGCGACCTCGCAGGACCAGCCGTCCGGGATGACCGATGTGGTCTCGCGTTCCTCGACCAGCGCCGGTCCGACGAAACGATCGCCCGCCCCCAGTTCGGCGCGCCGGTAGACCGGTACGTCCACAGCGGGCGTACCGAGCCGGAAGCGGGCCGCGCGACGCCGGTTCGGCGTGGGGCTGCCCGTCCCGACCGGCACCGTGGGCACCTCGAAGCCGGGTGCGTCCGACCACGCGGCGACCCGCCAGGTGACCACCTCGACCCCGACGTCGGGGATCCGCAGGCCGTAGATCTTCTGGTACTCGGTGTGGAACTGCTCGACGGTGTCCGCGAGCGAGGTGGGCCACGCGTCGCCCTCGCCGACCCACAGGGTGATCTCGTTGCCCTGGCCCTCGTAGCGGGCGTCCAGGCCGTAGCGGAAGCTCACGTCGCCCGCCTGCGCACCGGCGGCGGCGAGCACCCGGCGCGCCTCCTGCCGCATGTCCGCGAGCAGCGTGTCCCGGTCGGCGGACACGCTCTCGTCCAGGGTGCGGACCATGCTCCGGGCCAGGTCGATGCGGACCGGGCTGACCAGGGTGCCGAACGCGGACAACACGCTCGCGTTGACCGGGAAGATCACCCGAGGTGCCTCCAGGAGCGTGGCCACCCCGCACGCGTGCACCGGTCCGGCGCCGCCGAACGCGATCAGCGCGATGCCCCGCAGGTCGATGCCGCGCTCCACCGCGTGCATCCGCGCGGACGCGGCCATGTTCTGGTTGATCACCTCGTACACCCCGACCGCGACGTGATCCGCGTCCGAGCCCGCGCCGAGCCGCTCGGCCAACGGCGCGAACGCGGTACGGGCGGCGGGGAGATCGAGCGGCATCTCGCCGCCGAGGAAGTACTGCGGATCGAGCAGGCCGAGCACCAGGTCCGCGTCGGTGGTCGCCGGGATGGTGCCGCCCCGGGCGTAGCCGACCGGGCCCGGGTCGGCGCCGGCGGAGTCCGGGCCGACCTTGAGCAGACCCAGTTCGTCCACCCGGGCCAGGCTTCCGCCGCCCGCGCCGATCTCGACCAGGTCGACCGAGGGGATCGAGCAGGGGTAGCCCGAGCCCTTCTTGAACCGGTAGACCCGGGCCACCTCGAACGCGTTGGTCAACTCCGGCCGGTAGTCCTCGATCAGACAGGACTTGGCGGTGGTGCCGCCCATGTCGAAGCAGAACAGCCGCTCCTCGCCCAGCCGTCGGGCGTACCAGACGCCGGCCAGGGCACCTGCGGCCGGACCGGACTCGACCAGTCGGATCGGTACCCGGCGGGCGTCGTCGGCGGAGACCACGCCGCCGTTGGAGAGCATCATCAGCACCGACGCGCCGAAGCCCTCGGCGGTCAGCCACTCCTGAAGTTCGGCCAGGTAGGGGCCGATCACCGGCATGGTGGCCGCGTTGCACGCGGTGGTGACCATGCGCGGGTATTCGCGGATCTGCGGGGTCACCTCGTGCGACGCGCACACCGGCACCGACAGCCGCTTGGCCAATCCCTCGGCCACCGCGCGTTCGTTGGCCGCGTTGGCATACGAGTTGAGCAGGCACACCGCGACGGCCTCGACGTCGTCGGCGGCCAACCGCGCTGCCAACGCGTCGAGTTCGGCCTCGGCGGGTGCGGTACGGACCTCGCCGGTCGCGGTGGTGCGCTCGTCGATCTCGAAGACCAGTTCGCGCGGGATGGGCGGGGCCGGGAACTCGATCTGGAGGTCGTACATGTCGTAGCGGTGCTCGTTGCGGATCTCCAGCGTGTCGCCGAAGCCCGAGGTGGTCACCAGCGCGGCCCGGCCGGTCTTGCCCTCGATCAGGGCGTTGGTGATCAGCGTGGTCGCGTGCACGATGGGCCGGGTGATGTCGGCCGGGGTGATGCCGGCCTTGGTCAGTGCGGAGGTCACGCCCACGCGGACCCCGCCGAGCGGGGCGGACGGGGTGGTCAGCGTCTTCTCGACCACCACGCGGCCGGTGTCGGCATCCAGCAGGACCACGTCGGTGAAGGTGCCACCGATGTCTACGGCAAGGCGCCAGTCGGTCACGTCAGGCCTCCTCTTCTTCTCGGTGTGTCCGGAGTGTTGTTTCGGTGTGTCGGGGCGCGTCCACGCGTTCGGCGCCCGTGCGGCCGCCGCGCACGCGATCGGCGCCCGAGCCGGTGGCGTTCATCCGCTCGGCGCCCGGGCCGGCAGCGCGGTCACGGCCGGCGGGTCGGACACCGGTTCGGCGTCCTCGCGGCCCGCCGTGGCCTCCCCGGCGGCGTCCAGGTGCCACAACCAGTCGGCGGGCAGGTCGTCCACGTGGTAGATCGCCTCGACCGGGCAGACCGGCTCGCACGCGCCGCAGTCCACGCACTGCTCGGGATGGATGTAGAGCATGCGGTCGCCCTCGTAGATGCAGTCGACCGGGCATTCCGCCACGCACGTAAGGTCCTTGACGTCCACGCAGTTCGCGCCGATGACGTACGTCACGCGGGATCACCTCCGGCCGATCTCGGTTCGGGCACCGTCCAGGTGTCGCCGCCGCCGAGCAGGTCGGCGACACTGCCCGGCCCGCGCTCGGCGAGCGCGCGCCGGCCCTGTTCGAGCACCTGGCGGTCGTACGCGGGCCGCCGCACGCTGCGGAACACCCCGATCGGGGTGGGTCCACCCGCCTCCGGCAACCGGGACAGCGCGAACGCGGGCACCGGGTCGGCGGTGTGCGCGTCGTGCGTCACGGCGGTGTCCTCGGGACCGCCCGGCCGCAACCCGCCGCCCGGGTCGCGCACCACCGTGCGGGCGCCGTCCGGCCCGTAGCGCATCGGCTCGCCGTGTTCGAGCCGCAGCAGGAAGTCGTCCCGAATGCCGGGCGTTTTGAGCTGCTCGAACGCGCCGTCGTTGAAGATGTTGCAGTTCTGGTAGATCTCCACCAGTGCGGTGCCCTCGTGCGCCGCCGCCGCGCGCAGCACCGAGGTCAGGTGCTTGCGATCGGAGTCGATGGTGCGGGCGACGAAGCCCGCCTCGGCGCCGAGCGCGAGCGAGACCGGGTTGAAGGGGTGGTCGAGCGAGCCGGCGGGGGTGGACTTGGTGATCTTCCCGGCTTCCGAGGTCGGCGAGTACTGACCCTTGGTCAGGCCGTAGATCCGGTTGTTGAACAGCAGGATCTTCAGGTTGACGTTGCGCCGCAGCGCGTGGATCAGGTGATTGCCGCCGATCGAGAGCGCGTCGCCGTCACCGGTGACCACCCAGACACTCAAATCCGTTCGGGAGACGGCCAGTCCGGTGGCGATCGCCGGGGCACGGCCGTGGATCGAGTGCATGCCGTACGTGTCCAGGTAGTACGGGAAGCGGCTGGAGCAGCCGATACCCGAGACGAAGACGATGTTCTCCCGGCGCAACCCGAGTTCGGGGAGGAAGCCCTGTACGGCGGCCAGGATCGCGTAGTCCCCGCAGCCGGGACACCAGCGCACCTCCTGGTCGCTGCGGAAGTCGCGGGCGGACAACGGTTGTTCAGCCGTCGGCCCGGCGATGGTCAGGAGTGGTGACTCAGACATCGGCGGCGACCTTCTCGATCGCGGTGCGCAGTTCGGCCACCTTGAACGGCATGCCGCGCACCTGGGTGAGGGATTCGACGTCGACCGGGTACCGGGCACGCAGCAGGTGCGCGAGCTGACCCAGATTCATCTCCGGGACCAACACCCGCCGATACCGGGCGAGCAGGTCGCCGAGGTCGGCCGGCAGCGGGTCGAGATGGCGCAGGTGGGTCCGGGCCACCGAGCCGCCCGCCGCGCGAACCTCGGCGCACGCGGCGGCGATCGGCCCGGCCGTGGAGCCCCACCCGAGCACCAGTACCTCGGCGGTCCCGTCCGGGTCCTCCACGGTGAGCGGCGGCAGATCGCGGGTGATCCCGTCCACCTTGGCCCGCCGGGTGCGCACCATGTACTCGTGGTTGGCCGCGTCGTAGGAGATCTCGCCGGTGCGGTCAGCCTTCTCCAGGCCGCCGACCCGGTGCTCCAGACCGGGCGTCCCGGGTACCGCCCACGGCCGTGCCAGGGTGTGCGGATCGCGCAGATAGGGCTGGAAACACGGCCGGCCGGCCGCGTCGACCGCGTTCGGCCCGGTGGCGAACGCCGGGTCGATCGTCGGCAGTTCCTCCAAGTCCGGGACTGGCCACGGCTCGGATCCGTTGGCCAGGTAGCCGTCCGAGAGCAGCACGACCGGCGTACGGTAGGTGACCGCGATCCGGACCGCCTCGACCGCCGCGTGGAAGCAGTCGCCGGGCGAGGAGGCGGCCAGCACCGGGACCGGCGACTCGCCGTTGCGCCCGTACAACGCCTGGAACAGGTCGGCCTGTTCGGTCTTGGTGGGCAGCCCGGTCGAGGGGCCGCCGCGCTGGACGTCGACGATCACCAGCGGCAGTTCGAGCGAGACGGCCAGTCCGATCGTCTCCGCCTTGAGCGCGAGCCCGGGGCCGGACGTGGTGGTCACTCCCAGGGCGCCGCCGAAGGCCGCGCCGAGCGCCGCCCCGACACCGGCGATCTCGTCCTCGGCCTGGAACGTGGTCACCCCGAAGTGCCGGTGCCGACTCAGCTCGTGCAGGATGTCGGAGGCCGGAGTGATCGGGTACGAGCCCAGGAACAACGGAAGTTCGGCCCGGTCGGCGGCGGCGATCAGCCCGTAGGCGAGGGCGCGGTTGCCGGTGATCGTACGATGCCGACCGGGAGTTCGCGGAGCGGCCGAGACCTGATATCCGCCCGCGAACGACTCGGTGGTCTCACCGAAGTTCCAACCCGCCGTGAATGCCGCGACGTTGGCGTCGGCCAGTTTCGGTCGGGCGGCGAACTTCTGCCGCAGGAATGCCACCGTGGCCTCGGTCGGGCGGTGGTACAACCACGACACCAGGCCCAGAGCGAACATGTTCTTCGCCCGCTCGGCGTCCTTGCGTGGCAGTTCGAACGCGCGCAGCGCCTCGACGGTCAGGCCGGTCAACGGCACCGCGTGCAGCCGGTATCCGGCCAACGAGTCGTCGATGAGCGGGTTCGTGCCCGCCGGGTAACCCGCCTTGACCAGATTGCGCGGGGTGAACTCGTCGGCATCCGCGATGATCTGCGCACCACGCGGGAGATCGGGCAGGTTCACCCGCAGCGCGGCCGGATTCATCGCGACCAGCACGTCGGCCGCGTCGCCGGGGGTGGTGACCCGATGGTCGGCGAACTGCACCTGGAAGGCGGAGACGCCGTGCAAGGTGCCCGCCGGGGCACGGATCTCGGCCGGGAAGTCGGGAAAGGTGGACACGGCGTTGCCGAACAGCGCGGTCTGCGCGGTGAACCGATCCCCGGCAAGCTGCATGCCGTCGCCGGAGTCACCGGCGAACCGAACGACCACCCGGGATACGGATATGACCTGTTGAGACATGATCGCGACTCCTGATCACAGGCATGGCGAAGACAACACCTGGCACAAAAGAAAGAAAAAACCCGGGACGACCAACCAACCCAACCCGCCCCCCACCACCCAACAACCAAGCCGCCCTGCACCCATCAACCCGGTCCCGCACCATCCACCCGGTCCGGCACCTTCTCAGCCCGTCCGACATTTGAGGACAAGCAGGCCGCAGGCCGGCCATGCACGCGGCCCGGCCCGTTCACCGGGTCCGGCACCATCAACCTGGTCCGGCACCATCAACCCGGTCCGGCACCATCCACCCGGTCCGGTACCTTCTCAGCCCGTCCGGCGTTTGAGGACAAGCGGGCCGCAGGCCGGCCATGCATGCGGCCCGGCCCGTTCACCGGGTCCGGCACCATCCACCTGGTCCGGCACCATCCACCCGGTCCGGCACCTTCTCAGCCCGTCCGGCGTTTGAGGACAAGCGGGCCGCAGGCCGGCCATGCACGCGGCCCGGCCCGTTCACCGGGTCCGGCACCATCCACCCGGTCCGGCACCTTCTCAGCCCGTCCGACGTTTGAGGACAAGCAGGCCGCAGGCCGGCCATGCACCCGGCCCGGCATCCATCCAGCCCCCCGGCGCGTGAGGACACGCGTTCGAGGATCAAACCGGCCCGCAGCCCGAAATCAACCCCCCACCGCTTCGCGGTGAACGGCTTCGCGGTGAACCGCATCGCGCAACCGCTCCACCAGCAATTGCGGCTTGGCCGACCCCCACACGTTCCGGCCGAAGGCCACCCCCGCACCACCCGCCTCGACCACCCCGCGAGCCAGCGCGACGACCTCGTCCTCGCTGTCCGACTTCGGCCCGCCCAGTGCAACGACCGGCACCGGACACGCCGCGACCACGGCGGCGAACTCCTCGGGCCGGCCAGGGCACACCGTCTTGACGATGTCCGCGCCCAGTTCCGCGCCGATCCGCGCCGCGCGGGCCACGTTTTCCGTGGTCCACGGCACCGCCTTGCCCCACCCACCGGGGATCATCTCGGCCATCACCGGCAGGCCGAGCTGTTCGCACTCCGAGGTGAGCCGGGCCAGCCGTTGCAGCGACAGGTGTTCGTCGGGCGCACCGGGAAACGCCAGCACGACCACACAGTCCGCGCCCAGCTTCAGCGCCTGCTCGGGCAGGTGCATGATGTCGGTGACGTCACCGGGCGCGAAGTCGCCCAACTCCGAGGCGCCGCCGTCGATCCGCAACACCAGCCCGGAATCGGCGAACGTGTCCGCGTAGGCCCGGGCCAGATGCCAGGTCGCCAGCACCGCGTCCGGCCCGCCGGCCGCGATCTGCGCCATCGGCTCGCCCAGCGGCGGCCCCTCGCCCATGTAGGCGGCGTGGTCTATCGCGACGAACACGGCGCGGCCGTCCGCGCCGAACATCCGGCGCATCCGGCGGAGCTTGCCTGCCCCAGTGGCGGAAAAGGTGTGCACAATCGTTCCCTTCGATGGTCGATGGTCGATGGTTGGCGGCAGTGATCAGCGGTTCTCGGTGCCGGCGACCTGCCGCTCGAACTCGGCGCCGTCCCAGTAGTCCACGCGATGCGCGATCAGGTCGGCCACCACACGCAGTCGGAAAACCCCACGGATCCGCACCGGTTCACCGGTCGTCGAACCGCGCGGGCGAAAGGTCATGGTGTACGCGAGGGCGGCCCGATCACCGTCCACGAGCAGGTCCTCGACGGCGTACCGCAGACCCTCGAACTCGGCCAGGAACACCGGCAGTCGCTCGCGGTACGCGGCCCGCCCCCGCAGGCTCCGGCCCAGCGCCGAGGTGTGCTCGTTGTGGAAGTCCTCGCTCACACACGCCGCGATCTGCTCCGGATCACCGGAGTTGAGCGCCGCGACATACGCCTCGACGGCCTCCCGGGTCCGCGCCGGGTCGCTCACGCGTCGGCCCGGTCGCCCCGGCCCACCCGATCGTCCCGGTCCGCCCGGTCGCCCCACAACTCGCGGACCTCCGCGAACACCCGCTGGTTGTGCGAGATCTCGACGACATTGCCGTCCGGGTCCTTGAGCGCGCAGATATAGCCCACCGGCGGCGGCACGTCCATCGGCTCCCAGTGCAGGCATCCGGCCGCGCGGGCCCGGTCCGCGATGGCGTCCACGTCCTCGCGGGCGGCCACCTCCATGCCCAGGTGCGCGAACGGCGTCAGTTGCGGCTGCGGGTTGCCCCGGTCCTTGTCGAAGGCGACCAGGACCAGCACGAACGGGGTCTGGACCTGGTTGGGGTTGGACAACCACGCGTTCGAGCCGGCGGCATCGCTGTGCCGTGAGACCACCACCAGCGGGGTGAAGGAGGTGTAGAACTCGATCGCCGCCTCCAGGTCGGACGACGGCAGCGCGATATGGGTCCAGCGGGCCTCGGTCAGCGTCGGTTCCATCGCGGTGGCTCCTCTCACGTTCCGGTGTGTCGGGGTTGGTGCACTCTGCGGCGAGACGCACGCGAAGGGTCGGTCGATGTCATCGACCTCGGTCGATGGGCCAATCGTCCGTCGGCCGATCGGTCAAACCGACCGCGGCCGATCGGTCAAACCCACCGCGGTCGATCGGTGAACCGACCGTCGGCCGATCGGCCGGGCAGACCGTCGACCGCTCACTTGATCGGCCCGTCGAACTCGTCCGCCGCCAGCGGCGTGGCCACGTCCTGCCGGATCTGCCGCATCATGTGCTGGGCACGGCCCTCCCACGCGCTGGGCGGACCGACCCGATAGAACGGCGAACGCAGGTTCTCCATGAGCACGGTCACCATGTCCGTGTCCTCCTTGTTCGTCAGCTCCAGGTTGACCAGCTCGCGCTCCTGGAGCTCGATGTCGTCGGTCAGCCCGTAGATCCGGGAGAACAGCCGGGTCCGGTCCGGCGCGAGCGGGTCCGCGCGGACCATGATGAGCTGGGACGCGTAGGGCAGCGGCGTCAGATTGGGATAGACGAACTCCGCGTAGCTCCCGCGCAGGTCCTCCTCGCCCAGGTCGGTGCGCCCGAGCGACATGTCGTACGCGTCGCTGTGCGGCTTGTACCCGCTGGTGGTCCGGCCCTCGAAGCGCACGATGGTGTCCATCTGCTTGCGCACCTTGTTGAGCCGCCGGTGCACGAACCGCACGTGGTAGTCGTCGTTGGAGTTCTCCACGAACGCCTTCCAGTTGAACGGGTACTCCTCGTCCAACTCGCGGTGGTAGCGGTGGTACTCGCCGATCTTGTACGCCGTGTAGCGCGGCAGCAGCGGCGCGATCCACTCCTCGAACGTCGGCGCCTTGTGCGACAGGCACGCGAACACCAGCTTGTCGAAGGCCACGTGCACCCGGATCGGCACCAGGCCGTACTGCTGCACGGGGAAGTCCGGACCGTACATCCGGTTCATGTCCGGAATCGACAGCAGCTTGCCGTCGAGACCGTAGGTCCAGGCGTGGTACGGGCAAGCGAACGCCTTGCCGCAGTTGCCCGCCGCGCCGAACGCGACGCCCGAGGCACGGTGCCGGCAGTTGTTCAGGAAGCCCTTGATCGAGCCGTCCCGCTGCTTGACCACCAGGACCGACTGGCTGCCGATCCGTCCGGTGATGAAGTCGCCGGGCCGGCGCAGGTCCTCCGTGTCGCCCAGCCACACCCACGAGCGGGCGAACACCCGGATCATCTCCAGGTCGAACAGGTCCCGGTCCCAGACCTCCCACGGCTGCAACATCTCGCTCGGCAGGGGAGCGACCACGAGCCCGTCGCCCTCTCGCGCCGCCGCGGTCCGGCGAAGTTCCGCCACCCGCTCGTCCAGGGCAAGTTCCGCAGCCCCAAGCTGGTCAGTCGGCACAGCTTCCTCCCCGTCACCTGGGATGTTTGCGATACGACCGAAGGTAGGCGCCGGGAAACGGCCCCGATATGTGCTTGAGGCACGAACAAACGGCCCGTGCGCTGCGCCGGGACCACATCGGTGCACACGCGCCGCCGTGCCAGCCTCGGGGGAGGACGTCCGATGATCACCTTTGGAGGGCACCCGTGGAGTACACCTCGCTCGGTCGCACCGGCATGCGGGTCAGCCGACTGTGCCTGGGCACGATGATGTTCGGCGCGTGGGGCAACCCGGACCACGACGCGTGCGTCCGGATGGTGCATCGCGCGCTCGACGCCGGGATCAACCTGGTGGACACCGCCGACGTGTACGCGTTCGGCGAGAGCGAGGCGATCCTGGCCAAGGCGCTCAAGGGGCGGCGTGACGACGTCGTGTTGGCGACCAAGTTCGGCGAGGCGATGGACCCGGACGCGCCGCTGCACCGGGGCGCCTCCCGACGCTGGATCATCCGCGCGGTCGAGGACAGCCTGCGCCGCCTGGACACCGACTACCTCGACCTGTATCAAATGCACCGCCCCGACCCGAGCGCCGACCCGGACGAGACGCTCGGCGCGCTGAGCGACCTGATCCGCCAGGGCAAGGTGCGCGCGATCGGCTCCTCCGCACTGCCCGCGGAGGCCATCGTCGAGGCGCAGTGGGTGGCCGAGCGGCGCGGGCACGAGCGCTTCACGGTGGAGCAACTCGCGTACTCGGCGTTCGCCCGGCATGCGGAGACGGCCGCACTGCCCACGTGTGGGCGGTACGGCCTGGGCGTGCTGGTGTTCAGTCCGCTCAATGGCGGCTGGCTGACCGGCAAGTACCGTGCGGGGCAAGCCGTTTCGGCCGATTCGCGGGCCGTGCGCAACGCCGAGCACTTCGACCACGCGGACGCCGCGGTGCGGGCCGCGAAGACCGCGCTGGTCGAGGAGTTCGCCGCGATCGCCGAGGACGCCGGCTGCTCGCTGCCGGAACTGGCCCTCGCCTTCGCGTTGGCCCACCCGAACGTCACGTCGGCGATCATCGGCCCGCGCACCGAGGAGCAACTGGAGTCCCAACTCGGCGCCTGCGACGTGCGGTTGACCCCTCAGACGCTGACCCGCCTGGACGCCCTGGTGCCCCCCGGCACGGACGTCAACCCGGCGGATTCCCCCTACCCGCGCCCGATCCTGCACCGGGGCTGAGCTCCGGCCCGCCCGGGTGGGGGAACGCCTCCGCCGGTCCGGCGGCCTCCCACCGCCGACCGAACTGCCGACCGTCTACCGCCGGCCGCCCAGGCGGGCGCGCAGCAGGTTGGGGTCGGCGGCCGTGAAGAAGGCAGCGCTGAGCACATACACCTCGCGCCCGCGCATCGCGACGGACGTGGGGTTCTGCAGCCCGTCGCCGGCGACCAGGACGGTGCTCACGGCGCCGTCCGATCGCACCCGCACGACCCGGTTCGGGGCGTTGACCGCGGCGAGCAGCTCGTCGCCGGTCCCGGTGAACGCGATGTCGTCGATGCCGGCCAGGCCGGATGCCTTGACCTGCGGCGTTCCGGCGCGGTTGTCGGCGCGAATCGGAATGCGCAGCAGGGTGCCCCGGTCCAGATTGGTCACCCACAACGCGCCGTCGTGGACCTTCGCGCCGTTGGCCCCGAGGAATCCGGTCGAGGCGAGTTCGGGGGCGGTGGACCACGCGGTCGGCGTGCCGCCCGCGACCGGGACGGTCCAGATTGTGCCGAGCACCGAGTCGGCGATGTAGAGGCGCTTGGCCTGCGGATCCAGGGCCAGACCGTTGGGCACGCCGTCGGCGGGCAACGCGGCGATGCGCCGGGGGGCGCCGCCGGGGCGTATGCGCCACAACCCGGTCAGGTCGGCGGTGCCGGCCGCGTACAACACGTACACCGTGCCGTCGGAGGTGCGCACGATGCCGGTGGCCATCGGCGCGTCGAGAGCCGGCGGGTGCGCGCCGCCGTCGGCGGGCGCGGGCAGGGTCGCCAGGATGCGGGTCGTGCCGCGTGCGTCGACCCGGGCCACCTGGCGGCTGCGGGCGAAGGTGATGTACGCCGAGCCGTCGGGCGACAGGCTGATGTTCTCCGCCTGCTGCCCTGCGGCCAGGTCGAAGTGCGCGGCGATCCGGACATCGGTAAGCGGCCTGCCGGTCACCGGCGCCGCGCCGGCCGGAGCGGCCGTGACGAAGCGTAGGTCCGCAGCCCGACGTCCTCGGGTCGCAGGCCACCGCGGCGGGCGCGGAGGAAGTCGGCGAGATGCCCGTTGGTGTTCATGCAGTCGAGTATGCGAACCGTCGACGCCCGGCGCCGCACCCTGCGGGGGTACGGGTCCGCAGGGCGTGGATACGCCCGTACCCGCGATCAGGTGCGGATCGTGGGTACGGGCGTACGGCCGTCCGGGTGCGGCGTTACCTCACTTCTCCCACATCACGATCTGGTTCCCCCACGGGTCCAGGAACGAGGCGTGGTGCCCGCCGAACTCCTCCCAGAAGCACTGCTCCCACAGCGCGGTCGCGCCCAGCAGCACGGCCTTGTTCAGGTATTCGCTGGGTGCCGCGTCGACCAGGATGTAGACGCGGGCGTGCAGACCGGCGCGCGCCTGCTGGGGCAGCGGCGCCGGGTCGGGCACCTGGGCGACCTCGTCGTACAGGCCCAGGTGCAATCCCTCTCCGGGGACTATCTGGTGGAAGACGCCCTGCGGGCGCGGGTTGATGGTCCAGCCGAACAACTCGCGGTAGAACTCGGTGGTGGCGTCGACGTCGGGCGTGGGCATGTCGACGAAGACCAGGGTGTTGGTCATGCGGGGGTCCTTTCCGGGGGAACTCGGGTGTACCGAACGGGATGTGACGCGGCATCGGACTCGGGATCCGACGCGGGCTCAGACCTGGTGGGCGTGCCCGTGGGTGAAGTAGGTGCCCTTGTCGCGCCACAGCACGACCTCGTTGCCCCACGGGTCGCGGAACGCCGCGTAGCGGGCCTCGAACTCGGCCCACGGCTTCTCCTCCCACAACACGCTCGCACCGGCCGCGACCGCCTTGTCGAGGTAGACGGGCGGCTCGTCGACCATCACGTAGATGCGCGGCACCGGCCCCACCGCCGGGCGCGACTCGCGGCGGATCCCGAGGTTGGGCTTGACCCCCGGGAGCACCTCGCTGAACTCGCCGGCGGGTCGCCGCTTGAAGTCCCAGTCGAACAGCTCCGCGTAGAACGCCGAGGTGGCCTCCACGTCGGGGGTCGGCAGGTCCATGAAGATCACCGGATTGGGCACGTCGGCTCCTCGGAGGGGGTCGGAACGGGGGTGTCGGACGATGTGGGTGATGCGGCCAGGCGCGCCTGTGCGGCGTCGCCCAGTTCGAGGAAGCGGCGCAGACCGGCCGCGTACTCGGGGTGTGGGTGGGGATCGAGCACGGTCATCGCCGGTCGCGGCCAGTCGCCCGCCGACCCGGCACCGGGCGCGGGCCACCAGTGCGCCCCGGCGCCGGCCGCGAGCGCCGCGCCGTAGGCGGCGAGGTCGGTCTCCGCGGGCACCTCGACCGGCACACCCAGTACGGCGGCCTTGATCGAGCACCACAGCGGACTGCGCGCGGGCGAACCGGCGCAGACCAGCGTGTCCAGGCGGGCGCCCCGCGCGCCGAGTCCCGTCGCGATGTGCGCCAGGCCGTACGCGGTGCCCTCCAGCACGGCGCGGGCCAGCTCGCCGGGGCCCGCGCCCGCGCTCAGCCCGAAGACCTCGCCGCGCAGTTCGCGGTTCCATCGGGGCGCGCGTTCGCCCTCCAGATAGGGCAGTACCAGCACGCCGCGCGCGCCGGGCGGTACCGCGGCGGCCAGCGTGAGCAGGTCGCGCACGTCGCGCCCGGTCAGGTCGCGCAGCCACTCCAGGATCAGGCCGTGCGCGGCGACCGGGCCACCGACGATGTCGACGCCGGGCACCGCCGAGGGCAGCGCGTAGGCGTCCGCGGCGGGTGAGCCGGCGGCCACCGCGACGGCCAGGCCGCCGGTGCGCCCGCCGGGGTCCATCGCCCGGCCGGGCCGATCCAGGCCGCCCGCCCAGAACGCCAGGTACGCGTCCTGCGCGCCGGCCACCAGCGGGGTGCCCGCCGCGACGTCGTGCCCGGTGCCGACCGTGCCCACCACCGATCCGGTGGCCGCGATCGGTCCGTAGTCGGTCAGCGGCGGATCGCCGGGCCAGCGGGCCTGCGCGCGCTCCGCGCCGAACCGCGCGGCCAGCCAGTCGTAGAGCTGCCAGGCCCGCACGTCGGGTCCGTGCGCGGCGCGCAGCGCGGCGTGCTGCGCGTGGTGCTGTTCGACTGGTGAGCCGGTCGCGCCCGCCGGGTGCCGGCAGGTCAGCGCGGCATCGGAACCGGTGTGCGGCACGCCGTCGGGAACGGTGGTCGGACTCTGCCCGCCCAGGCACAGCGCGGCGGGACGGGCCGCGCCGGGCACGAGCGCGCGCAACTTCGCGAGCGCCTGCGCGGTGGCCGCGAACCACGCGTACGGATCGGCGTGTCCGGGCCGCCAGGTCGCCGCGCCGGGGTAGCCGGCGGTGGTCGCGCCCAGGACTGCGCCGGCCGGGTCGAGCGCGAGGGCGCGTACCGAATTGCTCCCGACGTCGACGCCGACGACGACCCCGGGGGTGCCGGCCACGCTCAGCCGCCCACGAGGACGCGATAGACCGGCGACTCGGCGGCCAGTCGGAAGGCCGCGTCGACGTCGGTGAGCGCGTACGTCGCGGTGACCAGCGCGTCCAGTTCGGCGGCGAGCCGGCCCGAGGCGATGATCGCGGCGGCCTCGGTCCAGTCCTGCGGCTCCTGGCTGTACACGCCGACGATGCTCAGTTCGTGGTGGTGCACGTGGTCCGGGCCGACCCCGGCCAGGACGTCCTTCGGGAAGGCGCCGAACAGCACCACGGTGCCGCCGTCGTCGCACAGGGACAGCGCGGTCTCCAGCGCGCCCGGGGCACCGGCGGTGACGAAGACGACGTCCTGCTTCCCGCCGGCGGCGGCCTCCTCCGGGGTGCTCGTCCAATCGGCGCCGGCCTCGCGGGCCTGGGTCAGGCGCTCCGGGCTGATGTCGATCAGCCCGACCGACGCGGCGCCCTTGAACCGGGCCAGGGCCAAGTGCAGGCGACCCATGTACCCGGCGCCGATCACCGCCACCCGGTCGCCCGCGCGCAGTCCGCCCAATCGGGCCGAGTGCGCGACGCACGCCAGCGGTTCGCCCATCGCGGCGTGCGCGATCGGCGCGTCGCCGGTACGGAACGCCTGGAGCGCCTTGACCTTGACGAACTCGGCGAAGCCGGCACCCATCGATATGGTGCCGTCGGCCAGCGCACCGCCCTGCGGTCGTTTGCACAGCGCGCTGCGCCCGCGCCGACACGACGTGCAGGTACCGCACCGGGTGAGCAGGTCGACGGTGACCGTGTCGCCGACGGCCGCGACTCCGGGCAGCCCGGCGACGGCGTCGCCGACCGCGACCACCTCGCCGGCGACCTCGTGGCCGGGGGCGACCGGGTAGATCGGCTTGGTGCCCAGGTAGAGCCGGCGCTCCATGGTGCACAGTCCGGTGCGCCCGACCCGCACGAGCACGTCCTCGGGCCCGACCTCGGGGACCGGCTCCTCGCGCAGATCGACCTGCTCGGGGGCGGTGACTACGGCAACTCGCATGTGGGGCTCCTCGGTTGGGGATTGGGTGGCGATCAACGGCGGGTGCGGAAATCGGGACGCGGGCGGCGGGCGAACTCGGTACGCGGGCGGCGTCGGAACCCGGGTCGCGGGCGGCTTCGGCACCCGGTACGCGGCCGCGTCGGCACTCAGGACGCGGGCAGCGTGGGCCACCGCGACCGCAGCGGTACGCCCGCCCGGGCGAGCAACGCTCGGGACGCGCGCGCCGCCTCGGTGCGCAGCGCGCCTTCGTCGACGGTGACGCACACGTGGTCGCGGACCACGGCCCGTCCGCCGATCAGCACGTCGCGGACCGAGCGGCCGTCGCCGGACCACACCAACTGCTGGGCGATGTCGCCACGCGGGGTCCACTGGGGACCGGTGGCGTCGTGCACGACCAGGTCGGCGTACTTGCCGGGTTCCAGCGAGCCGACCCGATCGGCCATGCCGACCGCCTCGGCGCCGCCGATGGTGGCCCATTCCAGGGCCTCGGCGGCGCCGGGGCCGGTGGGGTCGACGGCCATGTCCTTGGCCAGGCCGACCGCGAGCGCGGCGGTGCGCAGCAGGTCGGCCGAGTCGGCGGCGTTGCCCGCGTCCGTGCCCAGCGCGAGCCGGCCGCCGCGGCGCAGCAACTCGGCATGCCGCCCGGCCCGGGTGACGCCCTGGCCCAGCCGCAGGTACGCCCACGGGCAGTAGGCGACCGCGCTACGGCTCGCCAACAGCGCCTCGATCTCGGCGTCGTCGAGCCACACCGCGTGCGCGAGCAGCAGGTGCGGGCCCAGTACACCCAGGTCGGCCAGGTGCAGTACGGGCCGGCGCCCGGTGCGCCGCAGGTAGTCGTCGGGGTCGGCGCCGGACGGCGACAGGTGCATCGTCATCCGCGCGCCGGTGCCCCGGGCCAGGTCGGCCGCGCCGGCCAGCAGTTCGTCCGAGGCCAGGCCGTGCCCGACCAGGGTGACCCAGGCCTCGACTGGGCCGCCCGCCGGGTAGGCGTCGACCAGCGCGGCGAGCCGGTCCAGCACCTCGGCGGCGGGCGCGGCGAACGGGGCGCCGGGCACGTCCCAGCCCCACGCGCCGATCCCGCCGCGCACACCGACCTCGGTCATCGCGGCGGCCACCCGGTGGGGGTGGGCCACGGTGCCCGCCTCGATGATCGTGGTGACGCCGTTGCGCACGCTCTCCACGCCGGCCAGCAGCGCGGACAGCGTGTCGTCGGCGGGTCGGTGCGCCGCGTGCAGCGGCACCGCCCAGGTGTCGACGGAGGCGCCCGGCGGCAGGTCGTCCGGGATCCGGGCGCGCGCCAGCGGGTCGCCGGTCTGGTGCAGGTGCGCGTTGACCATGCCGGGCGTGACCACGCAGTCGCTCGCGTCCAGTTCGGGGGTGCCCGGCCAGCGCGCCCGCAGCTCGCCGGTGGCGCCGACGGCCAGGATGCGCTCGCCCGCGACGGCGACGGTGCCGCCCAGCAACACCTCGCGGCGCGCGTTCATGGTGACCACGTCACCGCCCACGACCAACAGGTCGGGCCGCGTCGGCCCGGCGCCGTTCACGTTGCTCTCACCTGCGAACTCACCATGTCTGGGGACACTAGGCCCGGTGCCGTCCGCAGGCATCGTGGCCGGGAGCACAATCAAGTGGGCCCAGTACATGCCGGGGACACAATGCGAGCACAGGGCGACGAGGGCAAACCTGGCCTGGTGCCGCGCCCGGCGCCGGGCGACCCTCGCCGGCGCGGCACCGGTGCCGTGTCGGGCGAGGCATACCAGGTTGCGGCGCCCGGAACGGCGTACGGCTCGAAGGTTCGTCCGCCGCGTCCAGGGAGTTGCCGCATGTCCGACACCACCACCAGCGAGCCGCGCATCCGCGCCGACTGGCTGCGCCCGGACCCGTATCCGCAGTTGATCGGCGGACACGAGTCGTTCGACGGTGCGGCGCGGCCGGTGTTCGACCCCTCGACCGGCGGGCAGGTCGCCTCCTGGCTGGCGGCGAGCGACGCCGAGGTCGAGGGCGCGATCGCCGCGGCCCGGGCCAGTTTCGACGCGAAGGTGTGGCAGCGCATGCCGGGCCCGCGCAAGGCCGAGGTATTGGAGGCGGCGGCCGCGGCGATCCGCGCGGACGCGCCTCGGCTGGCCGCGCTGGAGGCGATGGACACCGGGAAGGCGGTCTCGGGGGCGCTGACCAACGACGTGTACGAGGCGGCCAACGCGTTCTCGTACGCGGCGGCGATCTGTCGCACCACGCACGGTGACGTGCGCCGCTCGTCCTTCCCGCCGGACCTGCTGCCCGGCGGCGGCCCGGACCTGTTGACGTTGCGGCTGCGCGAGCCGGCCGGCGTGGTGGCCGAGTTGTTGCCGTGGAACGGGCCGCTGATGACGGGCAGCCAGCGGATCGCCTCGGCGCTCGCGGCCGGGTGCTCGATCGTGGCCAAGCCGCCGGTGGACGCGGTGGTGACGCTGGTCGAGCTGGGCCGGATCCTGACCGCCGCCGGGCTGCCGGCGGGGGTGTTGAACATCGTGCTGGGCCCGGGCTCGACGGTCGGCGAGCGGTTGATCACCGACCGGCGGATCGACCTGATCAGCCTGACCGGCGGCACCGAGACCGGCCGACACGTGCTGGCCGCCGCCGCGCGCAACCTCACCCCCGTACATCTGGAACTGGGCGGCAAGTCGCCGGTGGTGGTGTTCGCCGACGCCGACTTGGACCAGGCGGTGGGCTGGGCGATGATGGCCGCGTTCGTGAACATGGGCGAGGTGTGCGTCGCGGGCAGCCGGCTGCTGGTCGAGGAATCGGTCTACGACCAGGTGGTGGAGGCGGTCGCGGCGGCGGCGGCCACCCTGCCGGTGGGCGACGCGCTGCATCCGGACACCTTCATCGGACCCTTGATCAACGAGCGCCACGCGGACCGGGTGCGCGGTTTCGTGAGCCGGGCCCTGGACGCGGGCGACGCCTCGGTGGTGGGCAAACCCGCCCTTCCGGACGGCCTCCTGCCGACCTATGTCGCGCCGACCGTGCTGGGCCGAGTGCGCCATGGGTGCGAGGTGGAGCAGGAGGAGGTGTTCGGGCCGGTGCTGGCCGCGATGCCGTTCCGCGACGAGGCCGAGGCGATCGCGCTGGCGAACGGCACCCGGTACGGCCTCAACGGCACGGTGTTCACCCGCGACATCGAGCGCGCGTTCCGCTTCTCGGACGCGCTGGACTGCGGCGAGGTCAACGTGAACTGCCATTTCGCGCCGGACATGAACGGCGGACGCGGCGAGCCGCGCCGGGCCAGCGGGTTCGCCCGGACCGGCGTGGACGCGTACACCCGTACCAAGGCGGTGAACGTCCAGGTGCACAGCGGGTGAAGCGTGGGGTTGTGCTGGGAGACCAATGACCACACCTGACCGAGCTTCATACCTTCTGATTGTCAGACCAACAGCCTGACCCACACCCTGAGGAGGCCCGATCGTGGCCGTTACCGGGATGAACCACGCGGTGCTGTACGTGCGCGACGCACACCGGACCGCCCGGTTCTACAACGAGGTGCTGGACTTCATCACCGTCATCGACGGCCCGCCCGGCAGTTACGTCTTCATGCGGGCTCCCGCCTCCGAGAACCACCACGACATCGCGTTCTTCACGATCGGTGCCGAGGCGGGCGACTCGCAGGCGGGCCGGCGCACCGTGGGGATGTACCACGTGGCGTGGGAGGTGCCCTCGCTCGACGCGCTGGCCGAGGCCCGCGAACGCCTGGTGGCGGCGGGCGCGTTGATCGGCGCGAGCGACCACGGCGCGAACAAGAGCCTGTACGCCAAGGACCCCGACGGCCTCGAGTTCGAGGTCATGTGGCTGGTCCCGCCCGCGTATTGGGGCGACGAGGAGCACGAGGCGATCATCCGGCCGCTGGACCTGGACGCCGAGCGCGAGCGCTTCGCGGCCCTGGCGGGCGCGTAGTGCCCTTGCGGGCACCGGGGGACCGGATCCCGTTCGCCAAGGTCGCGCGCCGCACGATCTCCGAGGAGGTCCGTGACGCGCTCCTGGCGAGCGTGCGCGAGGGCGACCTGCGCCCCGGCGCCCAACTGCCCCCGGAACGAACCCTGTGCGAGCAGTTCGGGGTGGCCCGCACCTCGGTGCGGGAAGCGATCCAAGGACTCGTCTCGCTGGGTTGCCTGGTCAAGCGAGGCAACCGGTTCTACGTTGCCGAGCGACTGCCCGGGGTGTCCTTCGACGAGGACGACGGCCGCAAGCTGCGCGTGTCCGAACTGTTCGAGGTACGGCAGGTGACCGAGGTGGCCATCGCCCGCCTCGCCGCCATCCGGGCCGCACCCGACGAACGGGCCGAGATCAGCGAACTCGCGGCCGGCTTCGACGCACAGATGACCCTGGAGGCGTTCCGCCGCCAGGACCGCCGCTTCCACGCGGCGCTGGCCCGCGCGTGTGGCAACACCACACTGCGTGAGCTGTACGCGAAGGTGCTCGACGCGGTATTCGCGTCCGGCGACTTCGCCTCGCTCCTCGACGCCGAGGGCAACGCCGAGGCGGTGCGCCAGGTGATCGCCGAGTCCTGCCGCTCACACCGCGGCATCGCCGAGGCGGTCGCGGCCCGCGCCCCCGACGCCGCCGCACGCGCCGCCGCCGACCACCTCGGCGAGGTCGAGCGGCAGATGACCGCCCGGATGTTCTAGGACACGCCCTGGCGCGGTCGGCACGACGGCCGGCCCGTCCGAGGGAGCAATTGCGCGCATCTACCGGAGAGGACGGTCCTGACATGAGCGAGGTACAACGCGTCTGGGCCTTCGACGACAGCGAGTTCGTCGAGGTCAAGCCGGGATTCCGGCGCCGGGTCTACACCGGCGACGAGATGATGCTGACCCTGTGGCGGATCCGCGAGGGCTGCGGTCCCACCCCCTACGACGACCATCCCGAGCACGAGCAGTACGGCATGGTGCTCAAGGGCAAGCTGGACTTCCGGATCGACTCGGACGAGCGGCAGGTGCTCGGCCCGGGCGACGTCTACTGGGCGCCCAAGGGCTGCGATCACGGGGACAGCCTGTTCATCGGCGACCCCGAGCACGGCGAGACCTGGATCCTGGACATCTTCACCCCGCCGCGCGACGAATACCGCAACGGCTGATCCACGGCAGCGATCGCGGCACCGCACCCTCGCGGGATCGCGAACAGGCAACTCGGCACCACCACACCACTGTCGGACGGTAGCGGTCGCCCCAGGCGCCGCGCACCGACCCCCACCCGCTTCCGGGCCGCAATCCCCCGCGCAACCGGAACGGGCCCCTCCGCCGGACCGACATTCCACAACCCCGGCCCGCGGCACCGAACACCCGAGCCCGGCACGCCCACCGTGCCCGCCCGGGTCGCCGCGCACCCGTCGGTCCGTGTCGAACCAACGCGCCCTGATTCGTCTGGAGACCTTCCGATGAAGAACATGGTTCGAGTCATCGCGGCCTCGGTCATCATACCGGGACTGCTCGTCACCGCCTGTGGCGGTGGCTCCTCTTCCTCCTCCACCTCCGCCGGGGCGCCCGCCTCGGCCGGTGCGCCCGGCGCCGGCACCCTTCCCGCCAACGAACCCGACGTCAACAAGGACAAGAAGGTCGTCATCGGGGTGATGAGCCCCGGCGACACCAAGGACAAGGGCTACTACCAGAGCTTCGTCGACGAGGCGAACGGCTATGCCGACGCCAACGGGTGGAAGCTCGTCGTGGTCGACAAGATCAACCCGGCCAACGCGGTCCAGCAGGCCCGCAACCTGTGTCGGCAGAAGGTCGACATGATCGCGATCGGCGCCAGCGAGCTCAAGGACGCGCTCAGCGCGGCCAAGGAACCGCAGTGCAAGGGCATCGCCTGGTACATCAGCGGCGGCCAGGGTGTGACCCAGACCCCCGAGTTCACCCAGTCCCTCGACTACATCAACGAATCGCTCTACGTGGCCGGTTACGCGGCCGGCCTGATCCTCAAGGAGAACGGCGGCAAGAAAGCCGGCTACATCACCGGCCCCGACCTCCAGTTCGCCCGGGACGTGGCCAAGGCCTTCGAGGCGGGCATCAAGAAGGTCGTCCCGGACGCCGAGATGGTGCAGACCTACACCGGCGACTTCAACGACTCCGGCAAGGCCAAGGAGGCCGCCCAGGCGCAGATCAGCCAGGGCGTCAAGGTGATCTACCCCTACCTCGGCGGCGCCACCGACGTGGTCACCCAACTCGCCAACGAGAAGGGCGTCCCGGCGCTCACCCCCGGCACCGACCGCTGCTCGACGCCGGGCGCGCAGTACGCGGTGTCGGTGATCTTCAGCCCTGGCGCCTACTTCGCCGGCGCGCTGGAGGACTTCAAGAAGGGCACCCTGCGGATGGGCGTGGCCCGCGAATGGCACCTGGGCAAGGACCCGGTGCCCACGGTCAAGCTCTGCAAGCCCACCGGCGACCAGGAGCAGCAGCTCAAGACCCTGATCCAGGACATCGGCAGCGGGAAGGTGAAGGTCGATGAGGCCGTCGCCGCAGGCAAGTGACACCGCCGTGACCACCCCCGACCCACGACCCCGGGCCGCCCCCGAGCACCCGGCCGCGCCGTCCGTTCTCACCGTCCCCGTCGTGCAACTGCTCGGCATCGGCAAGCGGTTCGGCGCGGTGCGCGCGTGCGAGGACGTCTCGCTGCGGGTGCAGGCCGGCGAAATCCACGGCCTGCTCGGCGAGAACGGCGCGGGCAAGAGCACCCTGATGAAGATCCTGCTCGGCCTGGTCGTGCCGGACACCGGCCGCATCCTGCTGCGCGGCGAACCCGCCACGATCACCGACCCCTCGGCCGCCGCGGCACACGGAATCTCCATGGTGCACCAGCACTTCAGCCTGGTGGACCGGCTCAGCGTCTGGGAGAACGTGGTGCTCGGCGACCGGGGCCGGGTGGACCGGGACCGGGCCCGTGCGCTGGTGCGTGACGTGGGCGGGCGCTACGGCCTGGAGGTGGACCCCGACGCGTGTGTCGAGGACCTGTCCACCGGCCAGCGCCAACGCGTCGAGATCGTCAAGTGCCTGCGCCGCGACCCCGGCGTGCTGATCCTGGACGAGCCGACCTCGGTGCTGACCCTGGAGGAGTCGCGCGAACTGTTCACCGTGCTGCGCCGGGTGGTCGCCGACGAGGGCAAGGCGGTGATCCTGATCAGCCACAAGCTGGACGAGATCGTGCACGCCACCGACCGGGTCACCATCATGCGCCAGGGGCGCGTGGTGGCCCGGCGGGCCACCGCCGACACCGATGTGCGCTCACTGGCCCGGGAGATGGTCGGGCGCGAACTGTCCAAGTGGACCGCCGCGTCGGCGGTCGGCGCGCTGGACGCGCTGATCGAGCCCGGCACCGGCACCCCGACCGGCGGGGAAGCGCTGCTGGACGTACGCGAACCGGCCGCCGAGCCCGTCCCGGAGCCCAGGCCGCCGGCCGGCGAGGTACGGCTGCGGATCAGCGACGCGCACGCGAGCACCACCGACCGACGCCCGCTGCTGCGCGGGCTGACCCTGGAGGTGCGCGCCGGCGAGATCCTGGGCATCGCCGGCGTCGAGGGCAACGGCCAAGCGGCGCTGGGCGATCTGCTCTCCAGCCTGCTTCCGCTCAGCGCCGGCCGGGTGGAGGTGTGCGGCGCGCCGGTGGCCGCCGGCCGGCCCGGCGCGATGCACGCCGCCGGGGTCGGCATCGTGCCCGAGGACCGACACGTGTCCGGTTGTGTGCTGGACATGAGCGTCGCGGAGAACCTGGTCCTGGCCGACCTGGCCTCGGTCACTCGCAAGGGACTGCTGAGTCGGCGCCGGATGGCGGCGCGGGCCCGGCAGTTGATCGAGGAATTCGAGATCGCCACCCCCTCTCCGGACACCCCGATGCGACAACTGTCCGGCGGCAACCAGCAAAAGGTGGTGCTGGCCCGCGAACTTGCTGCCCAACCAGCGGTGTTGGTTGCCGCACAACCGACCCGCGGTCTGGACATCGGCGCGATCGAGTACATGACCGAACGGCTGCACGCCGCGGCGCGTTCCGGCATCGCGGTGCTGCTGCTGTCCACCGAACTGGGCGAGATCCTCACACTCTCGCACCGCGTCGCGGTCATCCACCGAGGCGCCGTCGTCGGCGAGATGGACCGCGCCGACGTCGACACCGAGCGATTGGGCCTGCTGATGGGAGGCCAGGCGGCATGACCTCGACCCTGACATCCGAACGCGCCCCGGCCGTCGCCGCCCCGTCGGCCGGCCCTCGTCGCCGACCCCGGATCGCCGATCTGGGCACCCCGCTGCTGTACGCGGCGTCGTTGTCCACCGCACTCGTCCTGGCCGGCCTGCTCATCGCACTGGTCGGCCAGTCCCCGTGGGACGCGGCGAGCGCGATGTACGACGGCAGCCTGGCCGACGGCGCGGCCATCGGGCAGAGCATCGACCAGGCCGCACCGCTGCTCCTGGTCGCGATCGGCTCGGTGATCGCCGCCCGCGCGGGCATCTTCAACATCGGCCAGGAGGGCCAACTCCTGGTCGGCGCGAGCGTCGGCGCCGCGATCGCCCTGTTCACCCCCGGCCCCGGCGCGCTCGTGCTGATCCTGGCCCTGCTCGGCGCGGCGGTCGGCGGCGCCCTGTGGGCGGCCATCGCGGCCCTGCTCTTCTACTGGCGCGGCGTCGCCGTGGTGATCAGCACCCTGCTGCTGATCTTCGTGGCGAACCAGGCCGTTTCGTACGCGGTCAACTCGCCGTCGCTGCTACGCGAGAAGGCGGTGCCCGGCCAGGTCACCACGTCGCAGTCGGACATGCTGGCGGAGTCGGTCTGGCTGCCCCGGATCGGCGAGTACCCGAACTTCAACATCGGCGCGGGCATCTTCATCGCGCTCGTGCTCGCGGTCGGCACCTCGGTGGTCCTGGTGCGCAGCCGGCTCGGCTTCCGGGTGCGGATGCTCGGGCTCAACCCCAAGGCCGCGCATCGGGCCGGTGTCGGCGCGGTGCTGATCGGCGGCGGCGCGCTGCTCGCCTCGGGCGCGTTCGCCGGCCTGGCCGGCGGCGTGATGCTCACCGGCAGCGGCCACCGCATGCAGGACGGCTTCGCCGACAACGTCGGCTTCGACGGGCTGCTGGTCGCGCTGGTGGCCCGGGACAAGCCGATGCTCGCCGTGCCCGTCGCGCTGTTCTTCGGGGCACTGCGCGCCGGCGGCGGCTTCCTGTCCGCGACCGGCGTACCGCGCTACATCGTCGCCGTGGTCACCGCGCTCCTGGTGCTGGCCACGGTCTTTCCCGCCGCCTACGCCGAGGTGCGCCGCCGGCGCGCCGTCGGTGCGGCCTGAGACCGGGAGGTTGACATGATCGACGACCTTGCCATGGTCCTTGCCAGCTCGGTCCGCCTCACCGTGCCACTGGCCTTCGCCGCGTGCGGCGAGTACATCGCCGAACGGGCCGGCACGATCAACATCTCGGTCGAGGCGATGATGCTCGGCGGCGCGTTCAACGCCGTATGGGGCGCCTCGTTGACCGGATCCGCGTCCTTCGGACTGGCGTTCGGCATGGTCGCCGGACTGGTCATCGGGTTTGTGCACGCCGAGTTCAGCCACCGCCTGTCGGTCAACACCTACGTGGTCGGGCTCGCCCTGAACGCGCTCGTGCTCGGCCTGACCAGCTTCCTGCTCGACTCGGTCGACCTGACCGGGCATCAGGTGGACGCGGTGAACATCCCGATCCTGTCCGACCTGCCGCTGCTGGGACCGGTGTTGTTCGCCCACCGCTGGCCCGCCTACCTGCTGGTGGGGGTGATCCCGCTGGTGTGGTGGCTGGTCCAGCGCAGCCGATTCGGTCTGGAACTGCGCGCCGCCGGGGAGAACCCCCAATCGGCCGACGTGACCGGGATCGACGTGCGTCGCCGGCGCCGGCAGAGCGTGCTCCTGTGCGGCGTGCTCGCCGGACTCGGCGGCGCCTACCTCGCGGTCGGCGAAGTGGGCGCGTTCAACCAGAACATGACCGCGGGTCGCGGCTTCGTGGTGATCGCCGCGGTGATCTTCGGCGGCTGGACGCTGCGCGGCACGATGGCCGGCTGCCTCGTGTTCGGTGCCGCCGACGCGATGCGGCTGGCGCTGCCCGCGCTGGGCGTGCACCTCAACTCGCAACTGCTGATCGCCGCGCCCTATCTGTTGGCGTTGCTCGCGATGATGTTCCTGGCCAAGACGCACCGTCAACCGGCCGCACTCGGGGCCCCGTTCGTGCGGGGGATCGTGTGAGGGCCGTTCTACACCGGGGACACGGCGGCCCCGAGATCCTCGAAGCGGCAGCACTGCCCGATCCCGAACCGGGCCCGGGCGAAGTGCTGATCGCCGTCCGCGCCGCCGCGGTGAACCGGCTCGACCTGTTGCAACGCCGCGGTCCCGGCCTGCTGCCCGGCTTCACCCTTCCGCACGTGCCCGGGATGGACGTCTCCGGCGACGTGCTCGCCATCGGCGAGGGGGTGCGCGAACGCCGGGTCGGCGACCGGGTGTTGGTCAACCCGGCGCTGCACTGCGGTGGATGCGCCGCGTGCCGGGCGGGGGAGGACGCCTGGTGCGCGGCACTGCGTGTGGTGGGCGGCAACCGGCCCGGCGGCTACGCCGAGTTGATGGTGGTGCCCGCCGGCCGCACCCACCCGATCCCGGCGCGTTGGGAACACGAGGCCGCGGCGAGCCTGCCGACCGCGTACGGCATGGCCTGGCAGGGCCTGGTCGTGCGCGGCGGCCTGCGCGCGGGCGAGACGCTGATGGTGCACGGCGCGGGCAGCGGGGTCAGCATCGCCGCGGTGCAGCTGGCCCGGGCCCTGGGCGCCCGCGTCGTGGTCACCTCCGGCTCCCGGGCCAAACTGGACCGGATGGCGGCGCTGGGTGCCGACGTGCTGATCGATACCCGCAGTTCGGATCCGGTTGCCCAGGCCCGGGCGGCGACCGGCGGGGCCGGTGTGGACCTGGTGCTCGACCATGTCGGCCCGGCGCTGTTCCAGGCGTCGCTGCACGCGCTGCGCCCGCGCGGCCGGTTGGTGTTCTGCGGGGACACCACCGGCACCGAGGCGACGTTCGACCTGCCGCACGCCTTCCACACCGGGGTCACGCTGCTGGGCGCGGGCTCGTGCGGCGCGGCGGACTTCGAGACCATGATCGGGTTCTGTCTGGAGCGGGGGCTGTTCCCGGTCCCGGACACCACCTACCCGCTCGCTGACGCCGCCGAGGCGCATCGCCGGCTGGCGGGCGGCGCCGCGTTCGGCAAGATCACCCTGCTGCCCGGCAGTTCGGCATGAGCCCCGCCGAGGCCCTGCTCGTGCTCGTGGCGGGCCTCGGCGCGGGCACGGTCAACACCGTGGTGGGCTCCGGCTCGCTGCTCACCTTTCCCGTCCTGCTCGCGCTCGGCTACCCGCCGGTGGTGGCCAACGTGTCCAACACGGTCGGGCTCACCCCCGGCTCGATCAGCGGCGCGCTCGGATATCGGCGCGAACTGGCCGCGCAGTCGGCGCGGTTGCTGCCGCTGTCGATCGCCGCGGTGCTCGGCGGGGCCAGTGGCGGCCTGCTCCTGCTCGGCCTGCCACCGGGCGCGTTCCGCGCGGTGGTACCGGCCCTGATACTGCTCGCCGCGCTGTTGATGGCCGTCCAGCCGTGGTTGTCCCGGCGCCTGCGCGCCCGTCGCGAACGACACGCGGACCCGGAGCACGACACGGGCACGGGTACCGGCGTCGGCCCGGCCCTCTCCGCCGCGGTGTTCACGGTCAGCGTGTACGGCGGCTACTTCGGCGCCGCGCAGGGCGTGTTGCTCCTGGCACTGCTGGCCACGGTGCTCGACGAGGACCTGAACCTGCTCAACGGCCTGAAGAACCTGCTCCAAGCCCTGGTCAACCTGGTGGCCGCGCTCCTGTTCACCCTCACCGCCGACGTGGCCTGGATCCCGGTCCTCCTGCTCGCCCTGGGTTCGGTGGCCGGCGGCCGCCTCGGCGCACTCCTCGGCCGCCGAGTCCCGGCCCCGGTCCTCCGCACCCTGGTGGTCGTAGTCGGCACAACGGTAGGCATCGCCCTGCTGCTCACCTGACCCCCAAACCCTTCCCCTCCACCCACCCCCAGCCACATCCACCCGCCCGACCCGGCCCCCACAAGGCTCCCGCCGCCCACGACACGCCCTCGCCCATAACCCGACCCGCCCGCCCGACCTCTCGCCCTCGCGAGCCGATCCGCCCCGCGCGCCCGACCCGGCCCCCACAGGGCTCCCGCCGCCCACGGCACGCCCTCGCCCATAACCCGACCCACCCCGCCGCCCGACCTCCAGACGCACCCGCGAGCCCATTCGCCCGTCCACTCCCCTTCCGACCCCATCCCACTCACCCGAGCCACCTCGCCTGCTCGAGCCGCCCACCCACCACGCGCCCCACCCACCACGCGCCCCACCCACCACGCGCCCCACCCACCACGCGCCCCACCATTCACGATGCACCCCGCGACGACGCGCCGCGCCCACAACGCGCCCCGCCACCCGTAACGCTCACACCCCCCGCCCGCCCGACCTCTCGCCGACAAGGCTCCCCCCGCCGACGACACGCCCTCGCCCGCAACCCGCTCCGCTCCGCGTGACGCGCACCCCCTGCCGTCCGACCGATCCGTCTCCCTGAAAGAAGGACTCCCATGCTCCGCTGGCTCACCGCAGGTGAATCGCATGGACCCGCGCTCACCGCCGTCCTGGAGGGACTGCCCGCCGGGGTGGAGATCTCCTCCGCCGATCTGGCCCGGGCGCTGGCCCGGCGCCGCCTGGGCAATGGTCGGGGTGCGCGGATGCGGTTCGAACGCGACGAGGTCGAGTTCAACGGCGGCGTCCGGCACGGGGTGACCCAGGGCGGCCCGGTCGCGCTGCGTGTGGCCAACACCGAATGGGCCAAGTGGGCCGAGGTGATGGCCCCCGACCCCACCGACGCCGACGGCCGGCGCTACGACGAACCGGGTCGGCTCCCGGACCGCGGTCGCGGCGCCGCGCTGACCCGGCCCAGGCCCGGGCACGCCGACCTCGCCGGCATGCAGAAGTACGGCTTCGACGACATCCGCCCGGTACTGGAGCGGGCCAGCGCGCGCGAGACGGCTGCCCGGGTGGCCATCGGTGAGGTGGCGCGCGCGTTCCTGGCCCAGACGCTGGGCGTGGAGATCCTCAGCCACGTGGTGCGGATCGGCGCGGTTGCGCTGCCCGGGGCGCTGGTGCCCGAACCCGGCAGCGGGGGCGCGATCGACGCCGACCCTGTGCGCTGCGTGGACCCCGACACCGCCGCCGCGATGAACGCCGAGATCGAGGCCGCGCACAAGGACGCCGACACGCTCGGCGGCGTGGTCGAGGTGGTGGTGTACGGCCTGCCGCCGGGCCTGGGCAGCCACGTGCACTGGGACCGGCGCCTGGACGCCCGGCTCGCCGCCGCGCTGATGGGCATTCAGGCGATCAAGGGGGTCGAGGTCGGCGACGGCTTCACGACCGCGACCCGGCGCGGCTCGGTCGCGCACGACGAGATCACCCCGGTCGCCCCCGGCCGACCCGGACCCGCCCGGGTGCGCCGCGAGACCGGACGCGCGGGCGGCATCGAGGGCGGCATGACCTCCGGCGAACTCCTGCGGGTACGCGCGGCGATGAAGCCGATCTCCACCCTGTCCCGGGCGCTGGCCACCTTCGACGTGCGCACCGGCGACCCGGCCAAGGCGATCGCCCAGCGCAGCGACGTGTGTTCGGTGCCCGCCACCGGCGTGGTCGCCGAGGCGATGGTCGCGCTGGTGCTCGCGGACGCGGTGCTGGAGAAGTTCGGCGGGGACAGCGTGGCCGAGACCCGCCGCAACGCCCAGGCGTACCTCGCGGCCCTGCCGGTGACCGTCGCCGACGCGTGAGCGCGGGTGTCGAGCCGCAGGCGACCGATGGGCTCCGGGGCGATCACCCCGGAGCCCATCGGCGGGTCAGCCCTCGGCCGGCGCGCCCGCGAGCAGCCGCTCGCGCAGGCCCGG
The DNA here is from genome assembly GCF_055558835.1 of Embleya sp. NPDC025285. Classification (NCBI taxonomy): domain Bacteria; kingdom Bacillati; phylum Actinomycetota; class Actinomycetes; order Kitasatosporales; family Streptomycetaceae; genus Embleya; species Embleya sp. NPDC025285. The sequence goes on along the minus strand of NZ_JBVHLU010000020.1, from coordinate 12,678 downwards.
GTCCAGCGCCGCGTCCACGCACGTCCAGGCCATCGCCAGACCACCGTCCAGCAGCGCCCGATCCGCGGCGGGCCGCACGGCGTACGCGGCGAACTCGGCCTGGTGCAGCCCGACGGTGCCCGAGTCGATCGAGACCAGTGGCTGGATGGCGGGAATCGCCAGCGACACGTTGGCCATGTCGGTGGAGCCCGCCTGCCGGTCGTCGACCGCGGTCACCGGTGGGAACTCGCGTCCCGCGGCCAGTGCGTTGCGCTCGTACGCGGCCAGCAGGTCGCCGTCGTGCCGGAACTCGGAGTACGCGGGCGAGGTCGAGGAGATGGTCAGCCGCGACCGGGTCGCCACCGCGCCCGCCTGGAAGCACTCGCGCACCCGCGCCTCCAGATCGGTCAACCCGGCCAGCGTCGCGGCCCGCACGTAATAGGCGGCCTCGGTGTGCTCGGGGATCACGTTCGGCACCTGACCGCCGGTCGTGGTGATCCCGTGCACCCGCTGATCCGGCGTCATGTGCTGGCGCAGCAGCCCGATCGCCACCTGGGCCACGGTCAGCGCGTCGGCGGCGTTGACGCCGTCCTCGGGACACGCGGAGGCGTGCGCGGCCCGACCGTCGTACTCGACGTGCAGTTGCGCGCGGGCCAGGCAGGTCGGGTCCAGGCGCTCGCGCGGCGAGGGGTGCACCATCATCGCCGCGTGCACCCCGGCGAACGCGCCGCGCTCGAGCATGAGCACCTTGCCGCCGCCGTTCTCCTCGGCGGGGGTGCCCAGCACCCGCACGGTGATGCCCAGGTCGTCGGCCAGCGCGCCGAGCGCGAGCGCGGCGGTGGTCGCGGCGGAGGCGATCACGTTGTGCCCGCACGCGTGCCCGATGCCCGGCAGCGCGTCGTACTCGGCACAGATTCCCAGCACCAGCGGTCCGCTGCCGCGTTCGGCGACGAAGGCGGTCGGCAAATCGCAGACCCCCGGGGTGACGGTGAAGCCGTGCTCGCTCAGTTGCTCGCCCAGCCAGCCGCACGCGCGTTCCTCGGCGAAGCCGAGTTCGGGGTGGCCGTGCAGTCGGTGACTGAGTGCAACCAGATCGGGGGCGGCGGCTTGCACCGCCGCCTGGGCAGCGGCCTTTGCGCCGGCCGCGAGGTCGAAGGCTCGCATGCGCGCATCCTGCCCCAGGAAAGACGTAACGGGAAGTGACCGATCGAAGTATCTGTTCCGCGTAACAACGACCGGATAAGGTGCGGAAATCCATGATCGACAAGGTGGAAGTCACGGAAAACCGGACCCCCGTGCCGGACCGGGCGCAGGCGTTCGAGCGGGAACTGAACGTGCTCGCCCTCTCCGGCGACGGCTGGCTCGCGATCCTGCGAGCCCTGGCGCAACGCACCGGCAGGACCGCCCGGCTGGTGGGCGTGCACGGCGGAGTGCTCGCCGCGACCGACGACGGCACCGAGTCGATGACACCGGTCGCCGTCGCGCACGTGTTCGTCGACGACAAGGTGGTCGAGGTCACCTGCGACGAGGGCTGGCGGGCCTCCGCGCTTGCCGTACGGGTGGCGCAACGCCGGGTCGGGCTGCTGCTGTTGGGCGAGCCGGACGGCGCCGACGACGACGAACCGCTGTTGCGGGCGGCGGTGACGGCGGTGGCGATCGAGGCGATCCGCCGGGACGCGGTGGCCACCGCGACCGCCGAGACGGCCGGCCGCTTGATCGACGAACTGCGCTACGGCGCGCTGCGCAACCTCGGCGACGTGACCCGCACCGCCGCGCGCTTCGGCCTGCATCTGGATCGCCCGCACTCCGCCGTGGTGTTCGCCTACGCCGGACCCAACCAGCGCACCTGGACCACCGCGCTGTCGTGGTTGGAGATGCCGGTGCGCCAGGAGGGCGAGCTGGGCCTCGCGGTGCTCTCGGGCAATATCGAGCGGGAGATCAGCCGGATCCGGATCCGGCTCCAGGGCATGGTCGGCGACGTCCCCGTCCTGGCCGCGGCCGGTCCCACGGTCAGCGACCCGCGCGGGACCGCGCGCTCGTTCCACGACGCGGAGACGGTGCTCGGACTGCTGCGCCGACGCCCGGGCGAGGTGCAGCTGATGTTCTCCTCGCTGGGCCTGGCCCAGTTGTTGTTCGGGGTGCCGCCGGCCCGGCTCCAGGCGTTCGTGGACCAGCACCTGGGACCGATCCTGGAACGCGAGGAGTGGGTGGCCACGCTCAGCGCGTGGCTGGCCACCAACGGCAGCCGCGCCGCGGTCGCCGAACTGCTGCACCTGCACCGCAACTCGGTGGGCTACCGGATCGGCCAGATCCGCGAGCTCCTGGGCGCCAATCCGCTCGACCCGGAGGTCACCCTCCAACTCCAGGCGGCGCTGACCGCCCGCGAACTCCTCCTGGCCCTCAAGGAAGTGCCTTAGGCCCGCTCCTGCGCACCCCGGCGGATCCGCGCCACCCGGCACGACGCGGCCCGCCATCGTGCGATTTGGCCCTGTGCGACCCGGCCCCGCGCTGCCCGGCCCCGCGCCGACGCCCGCCCGCCCCGCGGGTCTGCACCCATCCGGATGACTCCCGGGCGAGTCTTCGCCCGGACCGGCCGCGCCTCGGCGGCGGGTCGGCGAGTGTGGGTCACAGTCGTTGCAGCCCCGGCGCGGACCGCCGGGACGTCGGTGCGCGGGTCGTTGCGGTCGAGTTCCGCCGGCCCGGCCCGGATGGTCCACCGGTTGAGAGGCGATCAGCATGACCGAAACCGACGTCACCCGCTCCCCGCAGGCGGCCACCCGGCTGCGCGAGTTGGCGTTCAGCGCGATGTCCGCCGCCGCGGTGCGCGCCGCGCTGCGCCTGGGCCTGCCGGACGCGCTGGGCGAGAGCCCCGCCACCGTGGAGGAGTTGGCGACCGCGGTGTCCGCCCACCCGGGCGCGCTGCACCGGCTGCTGCGCGCGCTGGCGTGCCAGGGCATCTTCGCCGAGGAGCCGGACGGGCGGTACACGCACACCGAGGCGTCCCGGCTGCTGCGCGTCGACGCCCCGCGCAGCATGCGCGACGTCGCGCTGTGGACCACCGAGCCGTGGACGTGGGAGGTGTGGCCGCGTCTGGACGAGGCGGTCCGTACCGGCAAGAGCGTCTTCCCGGGCCTGCACGGCAAGCACTTCTTCGACTACCTGCACGAGGACGCGCCGGAATCGGCCGCCGCCTTCGACCGGGCGATGACCCAGTCCAGCCGGCAGTCCGCCCGGGACGTCACCGCGGTGCTCGACCTCACCGGCATCGACAGCGTCGCCGACATCGGCGGCGGCCAGGGACTCGTGCTGGCCACCCTGCTGGAGCGCAACCCCACCCTGCGCGGCACCCTGCTCGACCTGCCCGGCGTGGTGGCCGCGGCCGACCGCCGCCTCCGTGACGGCGGCGAACTCGCCTCCAGGGCAACCCTGGTGGGCGGCGACTGTCGGGTGGAGATCCCGGTCCGGGCCGACCTGTACATCATCAAGAACATCCTGGAATGGGACGACGACAGCACGTTGCGCACGCTGCGCAACGTCGTGGCGACGGCCGCCCCCGGCGCCCGGGTCGTGATCATCGAGAACCTGGTCGACGAGACCGCGTCGATGCGGTTCACCGCCGCGATGGACCTGTTGCTGCTGCTCAACGTCGGCGGCCGCAAGCACACCAAGGACAGCCTGCTGACCCTGATCGAGCAGGCGGGCCTGCGTGGTCGGGACGTCCGCGCGGTGAACCCGTCGCTACACATGTTCGAGTGCGCGGTGCCGGCCTAGCGGTCCGCCCGGCGCGGCCTGCCGAACCTCCGCACACGGCCGCGGAACCCCCGAAGAGCTACGTAAAGTGATACTCCATAACCCTGTGCTAAACCTCGGACTGCTCCCGGCGAGTGAAGCCGGCCGCGATATCCGCTCGGGAGGCCCAGGGGCGGCCCTCGAATGCAGTCACGCGGGTCGCGGGGTCACCGGGGTCGTTCGATGGTGATTGAGGCGCCTCGCCGATCCCCGTGTGCCGATGCCCGTCGGCAGTTCGCGAAGCGCCGGAAGGATTATCACGATGCGTCGTGCACGCGCTCTTGTCGCCGGTACCGCCCTCGGCTTCGCAGCCCTGACCCTGGCGGTTCCGTCCGCCTACGCCGACGCTCCGGCGCCGGTGAAGCCGGAGCCCGCCCCGGCGGCCGACTCGGAGAAGTCCTGGTCCGGCGAGGCGAAGTGGACGCCCGAGAAGGGCTCCGAACACAGCACTGAGAAGTCGGGCTCCGAAGAGAAGAGCTACGAGAGCAAGGGCAACGAGGGCTCCTCGCACGAGAAGTCCTGGAAGGACCACAAGAGCCCGCACGGTGGCGTGCACACCGGCATCGGTGGCGCCTTCCTCGACGACGGCGCCGCGCTCGGTACGGGCGCGGCCCTGATCGCGGGCGGCATCGGCATGGGCGTCTACGCCCTGCGTCGTCGTCCGGGTGCGGCGGCGGCCCAGGCCTGACCCGTCCTCGCCCAGGCAACACGCGCCGTGGCCACCACCCTCACCAGGGAGGTGGCCACGGCTGTCGTCGTCGCCGGCCGCCCGACCCGCGGCCCACGAGCGCCCAGGAGAGAGGCAACGTCTTGCGAGATCCGGCACCGTCCATGGACACGTCCGAACCACAACCGGCGCCCCGCCGCACCAGCGCCGGAAAACTGATGCTGATCGCCGCGACGGCCGTCCTGCTGGGCATCCTGATGATCAAGCACGACCTGAGCACCGACTCGGGCCCGCCGCCGCAGCCGATGCCCGCAGCCGCGCAACCGAGCACGCCCGCGCCGATGGTGCCCTCGGCGAACCCGAGCCCCGAGCAGGGGTCGCCGGTGATGAAGCGCTCGCAGCCGATGCGGATCAAGATTCCCAAGATCAAGGTGGACGCGCCGTTCATCGGACTGAGCCTGGACGACTCCGGCGTGTTGCAGGTGCCGCCCCCCGCGGACCGCAACCTGGCCGGCTGGTACCAGGACGGGGTCACCCCCGGCGCCCGGGGCAACGCGATCGTGCTCGGGCACGTCGACACGATGATGGGCCCGGCGGTCTTCTGGGGGCTCGGCAGTCTCAAGCCCGGCGACACCGTGGAGATCGAGCGATTCGACGGCAGCGTCGCGAAGTTCGCGGTGGACTCGGTCGAGGTATTTCCCAAGGACGACTTCCCGGACGAGCGGGTCTACGGCAAGACCACCGACGCCCAACTGCGGCTGATCACCTGCGGCGGGGTGTACGACAAGAAGTCCAAGGACTACAAGGACAACGTGGTCGTGTTCGCCCACCTGCTGCCCCCCACGTAGGCGCCGGCCCGGTGCCGCGCGGGTAGGCACCCCGTCGCCGCACACGGGCCGCACCACGCGCGCAACGCGAACACACCGCGCGAAACGCCACGCCGACACCACGCGCGGCGCAACGAACACGCCGCGGCCGGCCCCGGATTCCTCTCCGGGACCGGCCGTTTCGGACGCCCGCCGGCTGCTGCGGTCGTCCCCGGTCATGGCTGCCTACCGGTCGAGTTCGCCGCCCACTTCGGCGTCGGCCTCGGCCCGACACGCCACCGCGCGCAGCACCGTGACCATGGTTTCCTCGGGGTCCAACTCGACGGCCGGCACCCGCCACGCGACGAATCCGTCCGGTCGGATCAACACGGCCCCCTCGTCGGTGACACCGTGCAGTTGCGCCCAGTCGACGTCGGGCGCGGTGACCAGGTCCACCATCGCGGACTCCGCCTCGGTGCCCACCCGGTGGACCGCCACCGGCACCCCGAGCAGCCCGCTCGCCCGCCGCGCCGCCTGCCGCCACACCTCGCCCGCCGTACCCGCGCCGACCAGCAGCACCAGTGAGGTCTCGTACAGGTCCAGCGTGGATACCCGGGTGTCGCCCCGGCGCAGCCACACGTGCGGCGCCCGGGTGCCGGGGTCGCCGCTGGGCGGGCGGAACCGCTCGGGCAGTACCGGGACTTCGGGATCCGCGCCGAGCACGGCGTCGGAGGCATAGCGGTAGCCGAGCACCACGCCCAGCACACCGGGCTGCTTGCCGCCGCCGGCCACCGGGGGAGCGGCGTATCCCGGGTGGCTGTGTTCGGCCGAACGGGTGGACGCGCGGGCGGCCGTGGCCCTGGCCACCGGCCGGCGCTCGGCCTCGTAGGTGGCCAGCAGGTCGGCGCCCGCGTGCCCGTTCAGCACGGCCGCGAGCTTCCAGGCCAGGTTGTGCGCGTCCTGGATGCCGGTGTTGGAGCCGAACGCGCCGGTGGGGGACATCTCGTGCGCGGAGTCGCCCGCCAGGAACACCCGTCCCACGCGATAGCGCTCGGCCACCCGTTCGGCCGCGTGCCACGGGGCCTTTCCGGTGATTTCCACGTCCAGATCGGGCACGCCGGCGGCGGCGCGGATGTGTTCGACACAGCGCTCGTCGGTGAACGCCTCGATCGGCTCACCCCGCTCGGGGTGCCACGGCAGGTGGAAGACCCAGTGGTCGCGGTTGTCCACCGGGAGCAGTGCGCCCTCGCCGTGATGATTCGTCAGATAGCAGACGATGAACCGCCGTTCGCCGACGAACTCGGCCAACCGACGGGAGGAGAAGGTCACGCTCACGTTGTGGAAGAGGTCGCCGGGTCCGGTCACCTCGATGCCCAGTCGCTCGCGCACCGGACTGCGCGGCCCGTCCGCGGCCACCAGGTAGTCCGCGCGCACCGTCTGCCGCTCGCCGGTCGACCGGGTCTCCACGACCGCGGTGACCCCGTCCTCGTCCGGTTCGCAGGAGACCAGTTCGGTGCCGAAGCGCAACACGCCGCCGAGCTCGCGGGCGTAGTCGGCCAGCACCGGTTCCAGGTCGTTCTGGCTGCACAGGCACCACGAACTGGGGCTGAACTTGGCCAGGCCGCCGCCGGGGTCGATCTCCTTGAACAGCCATTCCTGGTCGTCCCCGGCGATCGTGTCCGCCTGCAGGATGCCGTGGTTGTCGGCCAGCACCGCGGACGCGGCGCGTACCCGGTCCTCGACCCCCGCGGTCCGGAACAGTTCCATCGTGCGCACGTTGTTGCCGCGTCCGCGGGGGTGCCGCGAGGTGTCGGCATGCCGCTCCACCAGCATGTGCGGCACGCCCAGGCGGCCCAGGAACACGGACGTGGACAGCCCGACCAGCGAGCCGCCCACGACCAGGACCGGTACCCGGTGTTCGATCTCGGGGTTCATCAGTTCTCTTCTCCTGCGTTGGCGAGGACGGCGGACGCGCCGACCGCCGCGGTGGACGGCCGATGGTCCGTGGGTGTCCTCCTGTTCCCGCTGATCCCGGGTGGGCCGTTCGCTGTGCCGAATGTCACTCATATGCCATCAAAAGATGCAGAGGGTGATGATTCGCCGCCACGCTCGAAGTCGAGGCCGGGTCCCGACGGAACGGATCGGTTGGTTGTCCGAGTGCTTCGCGCGACCGACGGGAGGCATCCCGGCACCCTCGTATCCCCGTCCCCCGGGCGGCTTCGGCGCGGCCCGGTCCCTCCGGGATTGCCCGCATCGGGCAGCACCACGCAGGCCGAATCCCAAGAGCAAAGGAATGACATGGACACCCTCGTCCACTCCGCGGCGAATCCCACCGTCGACACTTCGTCCAAGCTCCGGGTGCTGCTCATGCTGGAGCTGCACGAAGACTCGGAGCAGCGCTTTCTGGAAGCCTACGAGCGCATCCGGCACCAGGTGGCCGCCGTACCGGGCCACCTGCGCGACCAGCTCTGCCAGTCGATCGAGGACCCGACCCAGTGGCTGATCACCAGCGAGTGGGAGGGCAGTTCCGAATACCTGGCCTGGGTGGACAGCCCCGAGCACCAGATGATGGTGCAGCCGCTGCACGGCTGCGTGCGCGGCACCCGTTCGCTGCGGTTCGCGGTGGCCCGCGAGACCGACCTGCACGCGGACCAGGGCGGCCAGGCGATCACCAAGGGCGCCCGGGGCGCGAAGGCGAAGGCGGGCTCCGGCGCCAAGGCGAAGGCGGGCGCGACCGACAAGGTCAAGGCGGGGAGCGCCAAGGCCAAGGCGGGCGCGAGCGACAAGGCCCGCGCGGCGGCTCCGTCGGTGCCCGGCGTGGTCCGCTGCGCGCTCACCTTCACCGTCAAGCCCGGCAGTGAGGCCGAGGTGGCGAAGATCCTCGCCGGCTACAAGTCGCCCGCGGCCCGGGTGAACGACACCACGTCGCTGCGCCGCACGTCGGTGTTCATGCTCGGGAACCGCGTGGTGCGCGCGATCGAGGTCGAGGGCGACCTGCGGGCCGCACTGCGGCACGTGGCCGAGCAGCCGCAGGTGCGGGCCGCCGAGGAGGCGCTGAACCCGCATCTGGAGGAGGCCCGGGACCTGAACGACTCCGAGGCCGCGCGGGCGTTCTTCATGCGCTCCTCGCTGGCCGAGGTGTACCACCTGACCGCGCCCGCCTCCGGCAAGTCGGCGAAGGCGCGGACCACCCGCCGCGCGCTGCTGTACCCGGTGCGGCACGGCTGCGGCGAATCCGCCGCCACCGTGCTCCAGCGGCACGATGAACGGGTGGTCGCGTCCGGCTCCGGGCCGATCGCGAGCAGCTCGGTCTTCCTGCGCGGAGACACCCTGGTGCGCGTGCTCGACCTGCGCGGCGACTCGAACGACCCGGCGATGGTGCTGGGCATCGACCGCGAGGAGTCCGCGGCCCGGCTGAGCCGGCTGCTCGACCTCGGGGAGGACGGCGCGCTGGAGTCCGACCAGGGCCTGCGGCACCTGCTGGCCTCGGCCGAGACGACCCTCGTCACCGACCGTCGCGCCGACCGCGACGCCTGACCCCCCGGGCGGCGCCTTCGGGCGCCGCCCGCCACTTGGAGGTGGCACACATGACCACGCAGACCGTACGCATCGTCGACGTCGACGAGGTCGAGCCCAATCGGCGCCGGGGCGGTGAGCTCCGGGTCACCCTCGGCCCGGCGACCGTGGGGTGCACCAGCGGCTTCATGGGCCTGGCCATCATCGAGCCCGGCGACATGATCACCGAGCACTACCACCCGTACTCCGAGGAGTTCATCCACGTCGTCACCGGTGCGCTGGAAGTGGACCTGGACGGCGTCACCTACGAACTCCGGCCCGACCAGGGCCTGATGGTGCCCAAGAACATGCGGCACCGGTTCCGCAACGTCGGTCGGACCCAGGCCCGGATGGTCTTCCAAATCGCCCCGTTGGCGCCCCGACCGGAACTGGGGCACGTCGACACGGAGGGGATCGAGCCCGCCGAGACCGTGGGCGCCGACTCTTGAGGCGCCGGGTGGCGGTCACCGGCGTCGGCGTCGTGGCGCCCGGCGGCGTGGGTGTCACCGCGTTCTGGGATCTGCTGATGGACGGCCGTACGGCGACCCGGGGGATCACCTTCTTCGACCCCACCGGGTTCCGCTCCCGGATCGCCGCCGAATGCGACTTCGACCCGGTCGCCTGCGGCGTCGACCGGGATCGGGCGCAACGCGCGGACCGCTACGTGCAGTTCGCGCTCGCGGCGGCGGCGGAGGCGGTCACGGACTGCGGCCTGGACCGGGACGGCGGGGACCCCTGGCGGTTCGGCGTCTCGCTGGGCACCGCGGTGGGTGGCACCACCCGGCTCGAACACGACTACGTCGCGGTCAGTGACTCGGGTCGGAACTGGGCGGTGGAGCCGAAGCGGGCCAACCCGTTCCTGCACCGGGCGTTCTCGCCGAGCACCCTGGCCTCCGAGGTGGCCGAGCAGTTCGGCGCCCGGGGCCCGGTGCAGACGGTGTCCACCGGATGCACCTCGGGACTGGACGCGATCGGCTACGCCGCGCACGCGATCGAGGAGGGCCGGGCCGACGTGTACCTGGCCGGTGCCTCCGATTCGCCGATCTCGCCGATCACGGTCGCCTGCTTCGACGCGATCAAGGCGACCTCGACCCGCAACGACGACCCGGCGCACGCCTCCAGGCCGTTCGACGCGGACCGGGACGGCTTCGTCCTGGGCGAGGGCGCCGCCGTGCTCGTCCTGGAGGAACTCGAACACGCCCGGCGGCGCGGCGCCCGCGTCTACTGCGAGGTCGGCGGCTTCGCCACCCGGGGCAACGCGCACCACATGACCGGGCTGACCCGCGAGGGCCTGGAGATGTCCGAGGCGATCGACCGCGCGCTGGCCGATGCGGAGGTCGACCCCACCGCGATCGACTACGTCAACGCGCACGGCTCGGGCACCAAGCAGAACGACCGCCACGAGACGGCGGCGGTCAAGCGCTCCCTGGGCGAGCACGCGTACAAGACCCCGATGAGTTCGATCAAGTCCATGGTGGGCCACTCGCTCGGCGCGATCGGCGCGATCGAACTGGCCGCGTGTGCCCTGGCGATGGAGCACAAGGCGGTGCCGCCCACGGCGAACTACCAGACCCCGGACCCGGAATGCGACCTCGACTACGTGCCGGGGACGGCCCGGCCGATGGCACTGCAGACGGTGCTGTCGGTCGGCAGCGGGTTCGGCGGCTTCCAGTCCGCCGTGGTGCTGGATCGCCGGGAAAGGAGACCCCGGTGAAGACCTCAGCACCCAGACGCACCGTGGTGACCGGTGTCGGCGTCGTGGCGCCCAACGGCGTCGGCGTCGACGTGTTCTGGAAGGCCACCCGGGAGGGTCGCAGCGTCCTGGACCGGATCACCCGCGAGGGCTGCGGCGATCTGCCGTTGGCCGTCGCCGGCGAGGTGCGCGACTTCGATCCGGCCACCGTGGTCGAGGAGCGCTTCCTGGTCCAGACCGACCGCTTCACGCACTTCGCGATGGTCGCCGCGGATCAGGCACTCGCCGACGCCGCGCTCGGCCCGATGCCGACCTTCGGCGTCGGGGTGACCACCGCGAGCTGCTCCGGCGGCGGCGAGTTCGGCCAGCGCGAACTGCAGAACCTGTGGGGCCAGGGTCCGGGCTTCGTCGGGCCCTACCAGTCCATCGCCTGGTTCTACGCCGCCACCACCGGCCAGGTCTCCATCCGCGGCGGCTTCAAGGGGCCGTGCGCGGTGCTGGCCAACGACGAGGCGGGCGGCCTGGACGCGATCGCGCACGCGACCCGCACCATCCGGCGCGGCACCGACGCGGTCGTGGTCGGCGCGGCGGAGGCCCCGCTCGCGCCGTACTCCATGGTGTGCCAGCTCGGCTACGACGCGCTCAGCCTGGCCCGCGAACCCGCGCAGGCGTACCTCCCGTTCACCTCGGCCGCGTGCGGATTCGCGCCCGCGGAGGGCGGCGCGATGTTCGTCGTCGAGGAGGCGGAGGCGGCCCACCGGCGCGGTGCCCGCGTGCACGCCGAAGTGGCCGGACACGGCGCCACGTTCACCGGCACCTCGGGCTGGGGGCCTTCCCGGCACGGACTCGCCCGGGCGATCCGGGACGCGCTGGCCGAGGCCGAGTGCGCCCCGCAGGACATCGACGTGGTCTTCGCCGACGCGCTCGGCGTGCGCGAGGCCGACCACGCCGAAGTACTGGCCCTGTCCGACGCGTTGGGCCCGTACGCGGCCCGGGTGCCGGTCACCGCCCCCAAGGCCGGCATCGGACGCGCCTACTGCGGCGCACCCGTCCTGGACTGCGCCGCCGCGATCCTGGCGATGGAACACGGCGTACTGCCGCCCACCCCGGGCGTCTTCGACGTCTGCCACGACCTCGACCTGGTCACCGGTCGGGCGCGAACGGCCGAACTGCGCACCGCCCTGGTGCTCAGCCGCGGCCTGATGGGCCACAACGCGGCCCTGGTGCTGCGCCGCGGCGACGGTCGGCCCGGGACGCCCTTCCCGACCCCGTAGCCGTCCCCCCGAAAGGAAGTCTGCGATGAACGGTCCCTTCACCTACGAGGAACTCGCCGCGCTGATGAAGTCCTGCGCCGGCGTCACCGCCGATCCGGACCACATGAGTCGCCCGGACGCGACGTTCGAGGAGTTCGGGCTCGACTCGCTGGGCCTGCTCGGAATCGTCTCCGAAGTGGAGCGGCGCTACAAGTTCCCGCTCGGCGCGGACGCGGACCAGTGCAAGACCCCGCGCGAGTTCCTGGAAACCACCAACTCCCAACTGACCTCTGGAGTGTGACATGGCCGGGCATACCGACAACGACATCGTCATCGCGGCCCCGATCGACCTGATCTGGGACATGACCAACGACGTGGAGCACTGGACGGACCTGTTCAGCGAGTACGCGTCGGTGGAGATCCTCTCCCGCGAGGACGCCAAGGTCACCTTCCGCCTCACCATGCACCCGGACCAGGACGGCAAGGTGTGGAGCTGGGTGTCCGAGCGCGAGGCCGACCGCGATACCCGCACGGTGTGGGCCCGCCGGGTGGAGACCGGGCCGTTCGCGCACATGCACATCCGCTGGGAGTACCACGAGGTCCCCGACGGCGTGCGGATGCGCTGGGTGCAGGACTTCGCGATGAAGGAGACCGCCCCGGTCGACGACGCGTGGATGACGGACAACATCAACCGCAACTCGCGCGTGCAACTGGAACTGATCCGGGACAAGATCCAGCAGCGCGCCCGGGAGATGGGCGGCGAGCCCGCCGCCGCGCGCACCTGGTGACCCGCGCGTCGTCGGCGGCCCGGCCGACGACGACGCGCCCCGGCGGGGGGGGGGGGGATCCCCGCACCCCCCCCACAAACACCAAACACCACCAGCGAGAGAAACGCACGCATCCACGCTAACCGCCGTAGGTATCGGGTGGGAAAAG